>NZ_JBFRDI010000008.1:0-210103 GCF_052113505.1 Pseudarthrobacter sp. TAF60_1 | reverse complement strand
AAGCCCTCGGCTACACCGTCACCCTGACACCCGCAGCCTGACCCCGTCTTCATACCCACACCAACACCCGCCAGACCATCACGGGGTGAACCAGTGCGCACCGACCGCGGTCACGTCCCCTCCATTTTCGGACTAGTGAGAGAGCGTCCTCCGGGTGGAGGGGGTTAGCCGGTGTTGCGCAGGCCGGCTGCCACACCGTTGACCGTGATCAGCATGGCCCGCTGAAGGCTTTCGTCGATCTCTGCGTTGGTCAGGCTTTCACCTTCGGCGCCCTCGGCCCCTTGGGCGGCCCGGATACGCCTGAGCAGCTCAACCTGCAGGTAGCTGATGGGGTCCAGGTACTGGTCCCGGATTTCCAGCGAACGCTTCAGCGTGGGCTGGGCGTCCAGGAGGACGTTCTCACCGGTCAGGTTCTGGATTTCCCTGACGGTGAGGTCGAACTCCTCCCGGATGGCGCGGAAGATGCGGTGCAGCTTCTCGGGGACGAGCGTGGCCACGTAGTACCCGGCGATGTCCAGGTCCGTTTTGGCCAGGGTCATCTCGACGTTGGAGAGCACGGACCGGAAGAAGTGCCACTGCTCCATCATCTCCACGAGCTGGGCGGAGTGGCCGGCCTCGCGCGCTGCCTTCAGGCCAGAGCCCACACCGAACCAGCCCGGCACGATCTGCCGGGACTGGGTCCAGCCGAACACCCACGGGATGGCGCGCAGACCTTCAAGGCCGGCCCCGGAATCCGGGCGCTTGGAGGGGCGGGAGCCAATGTTCAGCGAGCCCAGCTGCTCCACCGGGGTGGATGCCAGGAAGTAGGCGGGCAGCTCGGGATCGTCGATCAGCTTCCGGTACCGGTCAAAAGCGCCATCGGAAATGGTTTCCATGACGTGCCCGTAGCGTTCGCGCTGATCGTCCGAGGTCCGCGGATCGCGGTGCAGTGCAGAGCCCTGGAGGACGGCCGCGAGCGAAAGCTCCAGGTTTTCCCGGGCCAGCTCCGGCAGCGAGTACTTGTCAGAAATGACCTCGCCCTGTTCGGTGAACTTGATCTCCCCTTCCAGCACGCCGTTCGGCTGGGCCATGATGGCATCGTATGTGGGGCCGCCGCCGCGGCCCACGGAACCTCCGCGGCCATGGAACAGCCGGACCCGGACGCCATGCTTGGCCGCGACGTCGCGAAGGTTCCGCTGGGTCTTGTGGATCTCCCACTGACTGGTCATCACCCCGGATTCCTTGTTGGAGTCCGAGTAGCCCAGCATGATTTCCTGGACGTCGCCGCGGAGCCTGACGAGGTCGCGGTAGGACGGGACGGACAGCAGCTGGTCCACGATTTCGGCGGAGGCGCGCAGTTCCTCCACGGTTTCCAGCAGGGGTGCAAAGCCGATCTTGGCGTACGGCGATTCCCCGAACAGGTTGATCAGTCCGGCTTCGCGGGCCAGGACGGCCGCGGCCAGGACGTCGTCCGCGCCGCGGGTCATGGAAATAATGTAGGTCTCGATGACGTCCGGGCCGTAAGTGCGCAACGCGCGGCGGATTTCACGGAAGACGTCGTACGTCCCGTCCGCGACGCCGTCGAGCTTAATGGGGTGGCCGGAGAGCGGGCGGCGGGACGCGAGCTCCGATCCCAGCACCTCGAAGCGCTCAGTACGGCTCAGCTCGGCGTAGCGCAGGCCCGGGCCGCCGATCCGGTCCATAAGCTGGCCCACGGCATCGTGGTGGTGATCCGCGTGTTCGCGGATGTCCAGGGTGGCCAGGTGCAGGCCGAACGATGCGACGGCGCGGCGGACGCGGGCCAGCGCACCGTCAGCAACGAGCGACGCCGAATGGTTGCGGAGGGACAATTCCAGCAGTTCCAGATCCGCCATGAGTTCCGCCGTGGACCTGTAGTCGCGGCCATGTTCGTGAGTGGAGTCCACGGCAACCCGTTTGCCCGTGTTGATGAGCTTGGCCTTGATGCAGGTGAGCTTGAGTCGGTAGGGCTCCTGGGCGTTGAGCTCCAGGACGCGGCGGTCCAGGCCCGGGAGCTTCTTCAGGTCTACTTCGATCGAATCCAGCAGGCCCTGGTCCGCGCCGGACAAGGCGGTGGAGTTGGACAGGATGGAGATCAGTTCGTCCATCATGGCGATGCTGATGCGGACGGCGTGCTGGTTCTGGATCTGCAGGATTTCCCGCGTGACGGCCGCCGTGACGTTGGGGTTACCGTCGCGGTCGCCGCCGATCCAGGAACCGAACCGGATGGGGGCGTCCTGGGCCGCGAGGCTGACACCGTGCTCGCCAAGCAATTCCGAGAAGTCCGACAGTATCTCCGGCATGGCGTCGGTCAGGATGCCGCCGAGGTAGTAGATCGCGTTGCGGGCCTCGTCCACCGGCGTAGGGCGCACCTGCCGCAGTTCGTCGGTCTGCCACATCTGGTCGATGACCTCGGACAGCTGGCGGTCCTGCCGGCGGCGCGCGGACGTGCCTTCCTTGGTGGGCTGGGCCAGCACATCGGAGAGCTTGCGGATTTTGTCCAGCACCGAACGTCGCGAAGCCTCGGTGGGGTGGGCCGTGAAGATGGGGCGGACATCCAGTCCGTTGACCACTTCCTGGAGCCTTTCGGGGCCGGCCTGGGCGGCGATTTCGGCCACGGCCTTGGCCAGCCAGCCGTCCTTTTCCTCCCTGGTCCGCAGGGTGCGGACGCGATGGACCTGCTCGGCGGCGTTGGCGAGGTGGAAATAGAAGGCGAAGGCCCGAACCAGGTCGGTTGCCTGCTCAATCGGCAAGGAGCCGAGCAGTTCGCGGACCTGTTCGACGACGTCGTGCGCGCTCCACGGGCCGGTGGCATCGGCGCCGCCGCGGGCGGCTTCCTTGGATTCCTTGGTGAGGAGGCGGACCTGCTCCACGAGCTCAAGGAGTTCAGGACCGTGCTGGCGCACCAGGGATTCGCCCAGCAGGGTGGAGACGCGCCGGACGTCGGCCCTCAGTTCGGAGGCGAGATCGGTTGTGGGATTCACTGCAGTGTTAGCCATGGAAACTGTCTTTCGAGGGTTCGGGACTTGGCTCGTACACTGCGCTGGATACTGTGAGCCGCGTTACTACGTTTCGATGCTACCTGCACCCGACGGCGAAGCGGGAATCCGTCTCAGATGATGTCTTTGCCCTTGACGCCCGCCACAGCTTCCACGTTCACGGCGGTCCTCAGCGGGCTACTTTGAAATTGAACTCGCCCGTGCCCAGCGCACCCCAGACCCGCAACCAGAGGGGCATGATCATCTCCGCGCCCCGGGCGGTGGTGATGTCGCCGAGGTCGAGGACGTCTGTATGGCCTAACGCCGTCAGGATTTCGCTGACTGCCGCCTTGGCTCCGGCATCGTTCCCGGAGACAAAAACGGTGTGGTCTCCCCCAGCCACGCGCCCGGGATCAACCATCACGCTGTTAGTCATGGTGTTCAGCGTCTTGACCACCTTTGCTTCCGGGAACGCCCGCTGGATCTGTTCCGCCAGGCTGTCCGTATTCACCGGACTCAGAGCCGGTGGGAAACCGTGGGAGAAGTCGAGCGGGTTGGCGACATCCATCAGGATCTTCCCGGCCAGGTTCGCCGCGCCGGCCTCACTCAGTGCTTCAACGGAGGCCGTGCCATTCGTCGCATTGACCACCAACTCGGCGGCCGCGGCGGCGTCGGCGAGCGTGGCGACGGCTATCTCCGGGTGGGATGCGTGCCACTGGGAAAACGCCGGTCCGCCCGTCCCGCCAGGCTTTGTCCGGGCCAGCGTGGCCTGCGGGTCACGGGTTCCAATCACAACATCGTGGCCCAGTCCGGACAGGGCCGCGGCCAGTGCGGGCCCCACGCTTCCGGTTCCAAGTACTGCAATCTTCATGATCACTCCAGTTCGGCGTGCGGGTCCTTTAGGTCTGACGTTACTCGCCTGAGGGTGCGAGCGCGCCTGAAACGTCAGACGATCGCGGAGACGCCTGTGACGGCCCGGCCCACGATGAGCGTGTTTATTTCGTAGGAGCCTTCGTAGGTGAAAATGGCCTCGGCGTCCGCGAAGATCTTGGCCATCCTGTAGTCGGTCACTATGCCGTTGCCGCCGAGGATGGACCGGCCCAGCGCTACCGTCTCGCGCATCCGGGCACTGGTATAGGACTTGGCGAGGGCCACCTGGGGCATGTCCGCCGCGCCCTCGTCCTGCAGCTGGGCCAGCCGGGCCATCATGCCCATGCTGGCGACGGCGTTGCCCAGCATGGTGACCAGCTGCTGCTGGATGAGCTGGAACTTCGCCAGCGGCCGGCCGAACTGCTGGCGTTCGACCGCGTACTGCCGGGCGACGTCGAACGCCGCCAGCTGCTGGCCCACTGCCTGCCAGGCCACCATGATCCGCGAGCCGCGCAGGAGCTGGTTGGTGTCCTCGAAACTGCTGACGCCGGCGAAACGGTCCGCCTCGGCAACGTGGACGTCCTTAAACACGATGTCGGCGTTCTGCACCGTCCGCAGCGCAATCTTGTTTTCGATCCGGCTCCGGCTCACGCCCGGCAGGGACGCGTCCACAATGAATCCACGCACCGCGCCCGGCAGCCCGTCGGCGCCGCCGGATTCGTCCCTGGCCCACACGAGCATGTAATCGCAGAACGTCCCGTTACCGATCCAGCGCTTGGCGCCGTTGAGCACCCAGGCATCGCCGCCGTTGTCGGCTTTTCCCGTGGCGCTGGAGATGCGCCGGGCGCGCGTTTCCATCCCGCCGGCGACGTCGGAGCCGTGGCCGGGTTCGGTGAGCGCGAAGGCGCCGGTAATGCGCAGGTTTGCGGCATCCTCCAGCAGCCGGTCCTTTTGGCCGGCCGAGCCGAAACCGTACAGCGACTCCACGAACAGGTCGTGGTGGACCAGGAAAAACGTGGCGATCGACGTGTCCACGCGCGTCATCTCGGCGATGACCAAGCCGGCGAAGAGGTTGCTGTAGCCGCGCTGGGCCGGTGTGCTCAGCTCCAGCGCGGCGAGCTTAGGAAGGATGTGCGCCGGAAACTCCGCCTTGTTCCACCAGTCCGACGCGTGGGGGGCGATCTCCGTGGCGAGGAATTCGCGCAGCTCCGCCAGTTTGGCCCGCTCCTTCGGATTGAGCAGGGACTCGAAGTCGAAAAAGTCGGCGGTGGGCAGCCCGCTCACTTCGGGCCCATCCGGATGGCGCCGTCCAGCCGGATGGTTTCGCCGTTGAGCATGGCGTTGTCCACGATGTGCGCCACCAGGCTGGCGTATTCGGCAGGCCGCCCCAGCCGCGACGGGTGCGGGACCTGCCGGCCCAGGGAAGCCTGGGCTTCATCGGACAGCGATGCCATCATGGGGGTTTCGAAAATGCCCGGGGCGATGGTCACCACCCGCACCAGCGAGCGCGCCAGTTCGCGGGCCAGCGGCAGGGTCATCGCGGCGACAGCCCCCTTCGAGGCGGCGTAGGCCGGCTGGCCGGTCTGCCCGTCGAAGGCCGCCACGGATGCAGTATTGACGATGACGCCGCGCTCGGGTCCGCCAATGCTGGTGGTGACCGGCTCGGTGGCAACCATGGCTGCGGCCGCAAGCCGCAGGACGTTGAACGTCCCCATGAGGTTCACCTGGATGACGCGGTTGAAGACGTCCAGCGGAAGGACTCCGTCACGGCCCAGCACCTTGCCGGGGGTGGCAATGCCGGCGCAGTTGACCACGATGCGCAGGGGCCCCAGGGATACAGCGGTATCGACGGCGGCCTGCACCTCCGCTTCGTTGGTAACGTCCGCGGGAACGAAAACGGCCCGGGGCCCGGCGCCGCTGGCGCTGCCCGCATTCAGCTCCGCCGCGTAAGCCGCCCCGGCAGAGGACGGCAGGTCCATCAGCACCACCGAGGCGCCGGCGTCGAACAGTCGCTTCGCCGTGGCAGCCCCCAAACCGGATGCCGCGCCCGTAATCAGCGCGACCGTACCCTTGACGTCCATACATCCTCCTTGATGTGGCCCCGCGAGCATGCCGGCGGCGAGTATTAGTTAGTGAATGTTAACTGAAATACACGTGAGCCGCACCCTCGCACGGGCTCAAGGGCCCAGCCGCGGGCGCCCGCTAGGCTGGACGCATGACTTCGCCGGACACCAGCCCAGCACCCGCCGACCGGACCCCCGCTGACCGGGCCCCCGTAGACTGGCCGGCCCGCGCGAACGAGGCCGCCCGTTCGGTGACGTCACACTTTGGCCAGCGCCTGCTGTTCCTGCCGGGAACCCACCTCGGGGCGGTCCGCTGGCCGTCCAACCGGCTACAGAACCTTTTCCACCCCTGGCACTACTGGTGGCAGGCGCAGTACGTGGACTGCCTGGTGGATGCCGGGCGACGCGAACTGGGCAACGGCGCCACGCAGGCGGCCAGGTTCAACGGCCCCGACAACGCCAGCGCCGGAAAGCTCGCATCCCGGCTGGTCACGGGCATCAGGCTGCGCAACGCTTTCACGTTCGTGAACAGCTATTACGATGACATGGCCTGGCTGGCGCTGGCCACCCTTCGCCTGCAGAACCTGGCAGAGGAGACGCGGAAACCGGGCCGCCGCCGCAATGCCCGCGTTCACAAAACCCTGACCCTGCAGTTCGATTCCGCCTCCACTGATGACCTGGGCGGCGGCACCTTCTGGAGTAAGAAGCGGGACTTCAAGAACACCCCGGCAACTGCCCCCGTGGCGCTCTACTATGCCCGGACCGGCCAGCAGGCAAAAGCGCAACGGCTGGTGGACTGGCTCAACACCGTCGTGTTTGACCAGGCGCAAGGCCTCTACGTTGACGGGGCACGGCTCAACGCGGCCGGCGAAATCACGGTGGAGAACAACATCTACACCTACAACCAGGGGCCTGTCCTCGGGGCGCTGCTGGAGCTTGGCGGCGACGAGAACCTCAGCCGGGCGGCCGCCGTCATCAGGGCCATTGACCAGCACCTGACCGTCGCGGCCCCTGCACTGGTACCCGGAAGCTCCCCGGGCACCCGTACCAGCATCCTGCGCTGCGATGGAACGGGCGACGGCGGACTCTTCACCGGGATCCTGTGCAGATACCTGGCACTCGCCGCCGCCGACGCGAGGCTTCCGGAGGGCGCCCGGACCACTGCCGCCGAACTCGTCCACGCCACCGCGGAAGCGTTCTGGGCGGGCCGGCGCACCCAAGGCGGGCCCATCTTCTCCATCCACGCGGCGCTTCCGGCGGACGCTACTTACCCGGCGGGAGCCGCCGTCGAACTTTCCACCCAGCTGCAGGCGTGGATGGCGCTGGAGGCCGCCGCAACCCTTAGCGGGGCGGCCATCACCGGGGCAGCGCCGGCTGCACCTTGACCGGCGCGAGCTGGGTGATGACAAGGACAGCAGTGACGGCGCCGGCAGCCATGATCGCCGCGAGCACTACAATCTGGAAGCGCCCGGCTTCAAGGGGCGACACCCCGCCGAAAATGGCACCTACGAAGGCTCCCGGGAGGGTCACCAGGCCTGTGGTTTTGGTCTGGTCAGTGGCAGGAATCAAGGCCGCATACACCGAACGCCGGGCAAGATCCAGGGTTGACCGCCGGGGCGAAGCGCCCAGCGCCAACCAGCCCTCCACCTCATCCCAGCGACCATGGACCGTCTCCGCGAACCGCCGGCCGGCCAGGACGGCAACCGTCATCGCGTTCCCTATCACAATCCCTCCGATGGCCAGGGCGTAGCGGGGACTGAATTCGATCGCTCCGGTGCCAAAAATGATCAGCAGTGTGGCCGCGATGCCGGCAGCCATGGAACCTCCCACCAGGGCGAGGCCAGCCCAGCTCCAGCCCACGCGCCGGGTGGCGCTGACCGTCGCCACCGTGAACATCACCAGCAGCCCCACGGCGACCCACAACGGACTCGTGATAACGCCGCTGAGCACAAAACTGACGGCGGCCAGCTGCACCGCTCCCCTGAGGATCGCGAGCGCGGGAGAAAACGGGGACGGCACACGGAATGCCAGCAGGACGGCAACTGCCAGCACCAACAGCAGGCCGACGCCCGCCAACGTGGGCAGGAAATCCGCAAGCTGAGGCATGAGGCCAGCATAGCCAGCCGTGGCGACACGTCATGTTTACCAATTAGCTCACATAAAGTTTGCACAATTCCGGAGGCTCTGGGTAACCTTCATTTTTAGGTAAGCCTAACCTTGGCTGCCCCGATCCGAGGTATCCACCCGCAATGACTGCAAACTATCTGATTGGCCTCCGCGAAGGCCTCGAGGCGACCCTGATCGTGGTCCTGCTGATGGCATACCTGGTCAAGAGCGGCCGCCGGCATCTCCTCCCCCGGATGTGGGCCGCGTCGTTTTCGCCGTCGCGGTTTCCTGCGCATTTGGCGCCTTGCTCACCTACGGTCCGCGCGGCCTGACGTTCGAAGCCCAGGAGGCCATCGGGGGCAGCCTGTCGATACTGGCCGTCGGGCTTGTTACATGGATGGTGTTTTGGATGGCCAGGACCGCCCGGACGCTTGGCAGCGACCTCCGCTCGCGGGTGGACGTACAGTCCGGGGGAACCGGCTGGGGGCTCGCTGTGGTGGCGGCTGTGGCTGTGGGCCGCGAGGGCCTCGAGACGGCGCTTTTCCTGTGGGCTGCGGCGCAGTCCTCCGGTTCCTCGACAACACCTCTTATGGGGGCGCTGCTGGGCCTGGCAACGGCGGCCGCCCTGGGCTACCTGCTTCACCGGGGGGCCTTGAAGGTCAATCTCGGAAAGTTCTTTACCTGGAGCGGTGCGGCCCTGATTGTCATTGCCGGCGGTGTGCTGGCCTACGCGATCCACGATTTCCAGGAGGCAGGCCTCCTGCCCGGCCTGCACACCCTGGCATTCGACGTCTCGGCCGCCATACCGCCGACCTCCTGGTACGGCACCCTGCTCAAGGGAACACTGAACTTCTCCCCCGCCACCACCTGGTTCGAAGCCGCCGCGTGGCTGCTCTACGTACCACCCGTCATGTACCTCTATATCCGTTCCAACCGGCGCGCCCACACGGTCACCCCGAACTGTGCAACGGCCGCCGCAGCAATCTCCTAACTCCCCAACCCAACGCATCCCTCCCCGAAGGATTCACCCATGCCTCACTTCCCCCTGCCCAATTTCCCGAAGCGGACATCCAGCTACGCTGCCCTGCTGGCCGCCGCTTTCCTGCCGCTGACCCTGGCCGCCTGCACCGACAACAACGCGGCAGCGGCCACCGGACCCATCAAGGTCTCCAGCACGGCCGATGCCTGCACGCTGTCCACCCAGACTGCCAAGAGCGGCAACATCACCTTCGCCATCCAGAACGACGGCAACCAAGTCACCGAGTTCTACCTGCTGGCGGCGGACGGGCTGAGGATCGTCGCCGAAGTCGAAAACATCGGCCCCGGCCTGACCCGCAACCTCGTGGTGACGGCGCCGGCGAGCACCTACACCACGGCGTGCAAGCCGGGCATGCAGGGCGATGGCATCCGCGCCGGTTTCGAGGTCACCGAGTCCGGCGACACGCCCGCCGGGGACACCAACATCAAGGCACTCACGGACCAGGGAACCGCCCAGTACGTCTCCTACGTCAAGGACCAGACCGAGCAGCTTCTTGCCGGCACCAAGGAATTCGCCACCGCCTATGCCGCCGGAGACGCCGCCAAGGCCCGTGGCCTCTACGCCGCAACCCGGATGCACTGGGAGCGGATCGAACCCGTGGCCGAATCCTTCGGCGACCTCGACCCGAGGCTGGACGCCCGCGAAGCCGACCTGGCACCGGGCGAGGAATGGACCGGCTGGCACCGGGCCGAGAAGGACCTCTTCCCGCCGGCAGGCTTCCCCGCCCTGACCGCTCCAGAACGCCAAGCACTGGCAGCGCAGTTGGTAGCGGACACCGAGGACCTCGCCGCACGCACGCGGACAGTTGAGCTGACGGCGGACAAGCTGGGCAACGGAGCCAAGGAACTCCTCGACGAGGTGGCCACCGGCAAGGTCACCGGCGAGGAAGAGATCTGGTCCCACACCGACCTTTGGGACTTCCAGGCCAACGTTGACGGCGCCCGGATCGCGTTCGAGAATCTCCGGCCCGTCTTGGACCAGAAGAACCCGGAACTCGCCTCGTCCCTGGACGCGAAGTTCGCCGCCCTCCAGGCCGAGCTGAAGCAGCACGCCCGCGGCGAAGGATTTGTGTCCTACAACGAGCTAAGCCCGGACCAGGTCCAGAAGCTCGCCGCCCTGGTTGACGCCCTCGGCGAGCCGCTGTCCCACCTCACCGCGGCTGTGGTGCTGTGACGGGCTGCCCGTTCGGGAACGGCGCGCACGACGCCGGCGCGGCGGCTTCCGCTGCTCCGGCAGCTTCTGCGTCGGTCACCCACGCCCCTGCCGTCCATGCCGCCCCTGCCGCCATTGCCGCAGCGACGCCCAGTCAGGAGGCACCGCCGTCGCGCCTGTCGCGGCGCGGGCTCCTGTCCCTTGCCGGCGCCGGAGGTGCCGGTGCCCTCGCCGGCCTCGCCACCGGGCTCCTCAGCCATGACACTCTGGCCGCCGTCGCCGCTCCGGCACCGGCAGGATCAGGCGATATTGTGCCGTTTCACGGGGCCATCCAGGCCGGTATCACCACTGCCGCGCAGGACCGCCTGCACATGGCCGCCTTCGACGTCATCACCGAGGACCGCGCCGCCCTCATCAAGCTCCTGAAGGACTGGACGGCCGCGGCCGAGGCGATGACCCAGGGCCGGGAAACAGGCAAAACCGGGGCGGTGAACGGCCCGTACGACGCGCCGCCTGAGGACACCGGCGAGGCCCTGGGCCTGAGCGCCGGAAAGCTCACCGTGACGTTCGGTTTCGGGGCAGGGCTCTTCGAGAAGGACGGCACGGCACGCTTTGGCCTAGCCGGCCGGCGCCCCGAAGCCCTGATCGACCTGCCTCATTTCCCGGGCGATGACCTGCAGCCCAACCGCAGTGGCGGCGACATCATCGTCCAAGCCTGCGCCGACGATCCGCAGGTGGCTGTCCACGCCATCCGCAACCTGGCCCGGATCGGATCCGGCAGGGTACGCGTCCGCTGGTCCCAGCTCGGATTCGGCCGCACCTCCTCCACGTCCCGGGACCAGCAGACCCCACGGAACCTGTTCGGCTTCAAGGATGGAACCAACAACCTTAAGGCGGAAGACACCTCGCAGCTTCAGGACCACGTCTGGGCCGGGGCAGGCTCACGCCCCGAAGAGGCCTGGATGCAGGGCGGCAGCTACCTGGTGGCACGCCGGATCCGGATGCACATTGAGATCTGGGACCGCACATCGCTGCGGGAGCAGGAACAGCTGATCGGGCGGACCAAGTCCGAGGGCGCGCCGCTCTCCGGCGGCAAGGAATTCACCGCGCCGGATTTCGCCATCCACGGAAGGGGCGGCGAGCCCCTGATCGGCATGGATTCACACGTCCGGCTCGCCCACCCGGACCAGAACGGCGGCGTCCGGATGCTCCGCCGCGGCTACAACTACACCGACGGCTCGGACGGACTGGGACACCTCGATGCCGGGCTTTTCTTCATCGCCTTCGTCAAAGATCCGCGCACCCATTACGTACCCATGCAGCTGGCTATGGCAAAGCAGGACGCGCTGGCCCTGGAGTACCTCAAGCACACGGGTTCCGCTTTGGCCGCTGTGCCGCCGGGCATCCGGCCGGGTGGGTTCGTTGGGGAAGGCCTTTTCACCTGATGGACGGCTTGGCGTGCCGGACACGGCTGCTCGTGCCGCCGCGCGCCAGTGAAGTAATTAGGTCACGCAATACTTTCGTAATGCATGTGATCCTCATCACTTAAGGCCTTTGGCGCTTGGAGTCTTAGGTTTGGCTAACCTACAGTTTCTCGAGTGGCCACCGTTCCCCGGGCTCGCAAGACACCCCGGGTCCACAGACTTTTTTCACCAGAAAGTAGCCTTCAATGAAGATCCGCAACAGCGCCCTGGCGGGCATCGCAATCGCCGCCACCGCAGCCCTCGGACTGACCGCCTGCGGCGGCTCCACCACCCCCGCCGCCACCGGCTCAGCTTCCGGCTCTGCCGGTGCCGTCTCCGGCGAAATCACGGTGTACAACGCCCAGCACGAAAGCCTGACCCAGGAATGGGTCGACGCTTTCACGGCTGAGACCGGCGTCAAGGTCACCATGCGCCAGGGCGACGATACCGAGATGTCCAACCAGATCATCCAGGAAGGCCAGGCCTCCCCGGCTGACGTCTTCCTTACGGAAAACTCACCCGCCATGGCGCAGGTGGAAAACGCTGGCCTCTTCGCGGACGTGGATCAGGCCACTGTGGACCAGGTCCCCTCCCAATTCCGTCCGTCCACCAACAAGTGGACCGGCATTGCCGCCCGTTCCACCGTCCTGGTCTACGACAAGAGCAAGATCAGCGAGGACAAGCTACCCAAGTCCATGCTGGACCTGGCCAAGCCGGAGTGGAAGGGCAAGTGGGCCGCGTCACCGTCCGGCGCAGACTTCCAGGCGATCGTCGCCGCCCTGCTTGAACTCAAGGGCGAAACGGCCACCCAGGAGTGGCTGAAGGGCATGAAGGACAACTACAAGTCCTACAAGGGCAACAGCACCGCTATGAAGGCCGTCAACGCCGGGGAAGTCGATGCGGCGCTGATCTACCACTATTACTACTACGGCGACCAGGCCAAGACCGGCGAGAACTCGAAGAATGTCACGCCGTACTACTTCAAGAACCAGGACCCGGGCGCGTTTCTCTCGGTCTCCGGTGGCGGTGTTCTGAAGACCTCCAAGAATGCAGCGGCGGCGCAGGCTTTCCTGAAGTTCATCACCGGCAAGAAGGGCCAGGAGGTCCTCAAGAACGGCACCTCATTCGAGTACGCCATCGCCTCTGACGTGGCCTCCAACGAAAAGCTGGTTCCCATCAAGGAACTGCAGGCCCCCACTGTGGACCCTGCCAAGCTGAACTCCCAGAAGGTCACCGAACTGATGAACGCGGCAGGACTACTGTAATTCCGTGACTTCTGACCTATCGGCTCCCCCGTCCGTGGAGAGCACGACGACGGCGGGCCGGGGCAAGAGCCCCCGCCCGCCTCTCGGCGTTTCCACTGTGTCCATCCTGGCCGTGCTGATCGCCTTGTTTTCACTCATCCCGCTCGGATACGTCGTCTACATGACGGTGGCAACCGGGTGGAGCACCGCCGTCGAACTCATCTTCCGGCCGAGGGTAGGCGAACTGCTGCTCAACACTGTGCTCCTCATGGTGTGCACCGTCCCGCTCAGCATCATCCTGGGCGTCGGGGGCGCCTGGCTGGTGGAACGGACCCACCTTCGCGGCCACAAGATCTGGGCCGTGCTGCTGGCTGCCCCGCTGGCCATCCCGGCGTTTGTGAACAGCTACGCGTGGGTGTCGGCTGTCCCGTCCCTCGCCGGACTCGGCTCCGGCATCCTGATCGCCACGCTCTCCTATTTTCCGCTCGTGTACATCCCGGCCGCCGCCACCCTGAGCCGCCTTGACCCTGCCATTGAACAGTCCGCCGCCGCGCTGGGCCTCGGCAACTGGCGCGTGTTTTTCCGGGTGGTTCTTCCACAGCTGCGCATCGCCATGACCGGCGGAGCGCTGCTGGTGGCCCTCCACCTGCTTGCCGAATACGGCGCCTTCGCCATGATCCGCTTCGACACGTTCACCACCGCCATCATGGTCCAGTACCGGTCCACCTTCAACGGCACGGCCGGGAACATGCTGGCAAGCG
Organism: Pseudarthrobacter sp. TAF60_1; assembly: GCF_052113505.1. Classification (NCBI taxonomy): domain Bacteria; kingdom Bacillati; phylum Actinomycetota; class Actinomycetes; order Micrococcales; family Micrococcaceae; genus Pseudarthrobacter; species Pseudarthrobacter sp. TAF60_1. The sequence goes on along the minus strand of NZ_JBFRDI010000008.1, from coordinate 196,430 downwards.
TCCTGGTGTTTTTCTGCCTGATCCTGTTGGTGGTCGAAGCCCGCGGCCGCGGTACGGCCCGTTACGCCCGCATCGGCTCCGGGGCCCAGGCGAGGGCGCTGCGCTTGCCGCTGCACGCCTACCAATTACCGGCCCAAGTGGCTCTCGTTGCCCTGACCGCACTGGCCTTGGGGCTCCCGTTGTTCTTTGTCCTGCGCTGGATTGCCGCGGGCGGCTCAGCTGTCTGGACGGCCGACGAATTCGTTCCGGCGCTCCTTGCCACGCTGGGTTACGGCTTGGCCGGCGCCGTGGTGACCACCGCCGTCGCGTTCCCCATGGCCTTCCTTGCCGTACGCCGCCCCAACTGGTTCAGTAAATCCCTTGAGCTCTCGAATTACGTCACCAGTTCCCTGCCGGGGATCGTAGTGGGCCTGGCCTTCGTGACCGTCAGCATCCGGCTGTTTCCCGGGGTCTATCAGACCGCGGGACTGCTGGTGGCGGCCTACGTCCTGCTGTTCCTGCCGCGGGCGCTTGTCAACCTCCGCGCCGGCCTGTCCCAGGCCCCCAAGGAACTGGAAGAATCGGCCCAGGCACTGGGCAAACCGCCCCTGGTGGCCTTCATCCGGGTAACGCTGCGGCTCAGCGCCCCGGCTGCTGCGGGGGGTGCCGCCCTGGTGTTCCTGGCCATCGCCAACGAACTGACCGCCACGCTCCTGCTCTCGCCGAACGGGACCCGGACACTCGCCACCGAGTTCTGGAGCAAGAGCAGCGAGATCGACTACGCCGGCGCCGCCCCATACGCCCTGCTGATGATCCTGCTGTCAGCGCCCATGACCTACCTTCTCTTCCAGCAGTCCAAGAAAGTGGCCGGCCAGTGACCGAACAATCCCCCTCCAGGCTTCCGGAACCCCGGATCGCCGCGTCCGTTGCGCCTTCCACCAACAGCCATCTGGAGATCACGGACGTCACCAAAAACTTCGGCCCGCAAGCCGTCCTCAAAGGCGTCAACCTGTCCGTGGCCAAGGGCGGCACCACCGCGATCGTGGGTCCGTCCGGCTCCGGGAAAACCACCCTCCTGCGGCTGATCGCCGGCTTTGAACACCCCGCCACCGGCAGCATCTCGCTCGGCGGCACAAAGGTGGCGGGCGACGGCGTATGGGTGCCCGCGCACAAGCGCCACGTGGGGTATGTGGCACAGGACGGGGCACTTTTCCCGCACCTGACCGTGGGGCAGAACATCGCCTTCGGCCTGGATACTGCAAAGCTGCCCGGAGGCCGTGGGGCGGTTGCGGACCGGATCAGCCAACTGTTGGACATGGTTTCCCTCCCCCCCGAAATGGCCAAGCGCCGCCCTCACCAGCTCTCCGGCGGACAGCAGCAGCGAGTGGCACTGGCCCGGGCGCTGGCCCGCGAACCGGAACTGATGTTGCTGGACGAGCCCTTTTCCGCACTCGACGCAGGCCTGCGCGTGGCCACCCGCCGGACCGTGGCCAAGGTCCTCAATGATGCCGGCGTCACCACCATCCTGGTCACCCACGACCAGGCGGAGGCCCTGTCCTTCGCGGATCAGGTGGCCGTAATGCGCGGCGGCAAGCTGGCGCAGATCGGCAACCCGTTCGTGGTGTACACCCGCCCCGCAGACCGCGCCACGGCAGAATTCCTGGGCGACGCCGTCATCCTCGACGCCTGGATGGAAGGCTCCCTGGGCACGTGTTCGTTGGGCGCAATTCCGGTCCGCAGGCCGCCATCACAGGGACGCGTGCAACTGATGTTGCGGCCCGAACAGATTCGCATCGCGGAGGACGGCCCCATCCGCGGCACCGTGGTGGACACCGACTACTTTGGTCCCGAAACCACCGTACGGCTCAAACTCGCGGTGCCCCCGGAGCTGGCCAACGGCACCGACCACCGCTACCCCGGCGGCGGCGAGGTCATCACCATCCGGCACTGGAACGCGTCCATTGCCCGGCCGGGCATGGAGCTCTGCCTGCGGGTGGTTGGCGAGGCCGTGGCGTTCCCCATGGAGGACTGACCCCAACTCCCCCAACTGACTGGCAGTTAACGCACCCAAAGCGCGTCTATAGTGCGTTATCTGCTACTCAGTTGGGCGGGGCGGCGGGTTTTCTTTTCTGCGGGTACGGCGCCTCACCGCGGGCCAGCATTTCCACAAACCCGGCGATCTTCCGTTCCCGGGTAGCCGCCTGCTTCACCGAGTTCGTCCGGTAAATCAGGGCATACCGGTTTACGGACGTGAGGACATCGAACATGGCCTGGGCATCGGGGCGGGCCGCGATCGCAGCGGCCAGATCGGGCGGAACTTCCGCCGCTGCCTGGCCCGAATAGGCTACCTCCCAGCGGCCGTCAGCCTTGGCGCTTTCGACGGCGGCCCGCCCGGCGTCCGTCATCTTGCCGGCAGCTTCCAGCCGGGCAATATGCCCCACATTCCTGGCCGACCAGACGCTCTTGGGGCCGCGGCGGGTCATCCGCTGGCTGTAGCTCTCGGCGTCGCGCTTTATCACCTGGCCATCAATCCACCCAAAGCAGAGCGCCTCATCGAGCGCCGCGTCATAATCGAGCTCCGTGACGCCCCCGCCCTTCTTGTGGAGGACAAGCCACACCCCCGGGCTGTCGCGGTGGTTGGCTTCCAGCCACGTCCGCCACGCCGCCGCATCCCGCACCAGCAATTCCTCAAGTTCTATCGCCATTGCCCCATTCTGCACGGTGCCAGCGGTTTCAAGAGGTGGCATGATGGCGGTAGTTTCGCTGTCCCTAATTTAGGAGAAACCCATGCTGCGTGTCAGGCCCGTCCACTTCACCTCCCGCCCGGACAAGTGGGAAGAACTTCTGGCTGCCTTGGGCCTGGTCAAGACAGTTGATCAGGGCCCGTGGCGGGAGTTCGACGCCGGCTCCGGGCGGCTCGCCCTGCACACCACGGCGGAGGGACAGGACGGCGACGGCACCACGGCACTGGGTGTCGAAGTGGGCGACCTGGCCGAGTTTGCCCGGCGCACCGGCCTGGCCGCCGAGGAGACCGGGAAGACCACCGCGGAACTCATCACGGCGGACCACGGCGAGTCGTGCCGCATCACCGGCGCTGACGGCTTCACCTTCCTGGCGGACAAGGCCGCCCACGGCGCAAACTGCGCTGACGCCGACCCTGCCCTGACCGTCGTCGGCGTCTGGTTCACCGCAGATCCGGGCGCGGCTACCATGACGCTGCAGGACATCGGGGCCAGGTTCCGTCCCGTCCCGGACGCCGACGAAACCGCGGACTTCACCGCCAAGAACGGCGGCGTGCTGATGGTACGCCCGGCTTCGGGCGGCCCGCGCTCAGGCTTGGGATTCGAGTACGACGGCGAACTGGGCACCTTGCGCGCCCGGCTCACCGCGGCCGGCCTGGAGGTCAGCGAAACGGAGGAAGCCTTCGGCCGGACCCTGCACGTGGCAAACCCGGACGCAGCCGGCGCGGCAACCACCGCCCCGGGTCCCCATCCCGCCCAGCATGTCCCGTCTACTCTCTGGATCGCTCAGCGGCCCAGCTAAACATCTCGGCCTCAGAAGCGCCGCTTTACGCTGAGAGCACACCCTCGCCGACCGGCACGCGTCCGATGGGGTAGAACTTAACCATGAATGTTCGCACTCCTGACCCCAATCCCGGCTGGCTCTCCGAGGAAGACCTCTTCGAAGCCCGTGGGAGGCTTCCCATGATCTATGTGGAGGCCGTTCCGGTCAGGCTGGATCCCCTGGGGTTCGTGAACGAGGTTGGCACGCTGCTGCAGGCCGATGAAGACGGCAACATGATCAGGTCGCTGGTGTCAGGCCGGGTGATCTACCGGGAGACCATCCGCGGCGCGCTCCTGCGCCACATGGAGAAGGACCTGGGCCCGCTCGCGTTTCCGCAGCTCCCCATCAGCCCGGTGCCGTTCACCGTGGCCGAGTATTTCCCTGCGCCGTCCCACACCGGCTTTACCGACGACCGCCAACACGCCGTGTCCCTGGCCTACGTCATCCCTGTCACCGGCGAATGCGAACCCCGCCAGGATGCCCTGGAACTGACCTGGATGACCCCCGAAGAAGTGCTTAGCCCCGGCGTCCAGCTCGAATTCAGCGGCGGCCGCGGCGCACTGGTCCGCCAGGCACTGGCCTTCGCGGGAGTGGGTTTCTGACGCCGGCGGAAACCCCGGCGTCCCGGATTTGGCGTGCCCTGCTTTGTAGACTGTAGGGCGGACCGCAAGAGAATTTAAGGACCCCCCATGACCGAAACCCCAGCCGCACGGCACTACAGCGAACAGCAGGCTGGATCTCTGACTTCCGGCGATCAGCTTCTCCTTCCCGACGGCGGGCGGATCGCCGAAATCCAGCGAGTCGAGCTTGAATCCGACGATTTCGGCACCCCTGCGGTGGTCCTGGCGAACCTCACCGGCGGCGGCACCATCAGGATCGCGGCGGGCTCCACCGTAAGAATCCTGGACCCTGATGCCAGCAACGCCGCCGTTGAGGCAGCGCCCGACGGCGTCACTAGGCTTCCCGGGGCAGCGCCCCAGGACGCAGCTCCCGAAGAGGAAGCAGCTGACGCGCGCGGCGACGAACAGCCCGGAAAGCAGCCCCCGGCGGCCGGGACTGCAGCAACGGCAGCACCCGCCGTCGTCGTGCCTCCCCCGCCTGCCATCCCGCCCGCGGTGAGTGGTCCCTCGGCGGAAGAACTCGCGCTGATCCCCGCGCCGGCGGGCACACCGGAGGCTGTGGTGGAGGCTGCCGCCGAAGCCCACCCGGACGCCGTGGGTGTGCTGCTGCTGGCGGACAAACTCGCGAAGGGCATCAACTTCAAGTCCGGCAGCTGCCTGAAGGACCTCAGCGACCTCGCCCACGAACTGTTCATCACGCTCAAGGACCCTGACGGGGCACTGGCGGTCGCGGACCTGCTCAACGTCCTGCCCTTCGACGGCAACCCGGGCCGGTGGGCCTCAGTGGAGGCGTCCTTGGCGCTGTCCAGCTACATCTGCCGCGAGGACCGGCAGGAAGACCGCGCCGAGGTCTACGAAAAGCTGCTGCGCACGCCGGAGAACCAGGAAACGGACCCCTTCAAGGCGCGCATGAACGCCAAAGTGCGCCAGCGTTCCCTCAACGAACCCAACCTGTACGACAAAGAGATTTTCCGCTCGATCGACAACTCCAATCACGAGGCCGAGCGGGAGTGGCGGCTGCTGCGTCTGGAGTCGCTGCTTTTCCTGCGGGCCCACGGCGGGTCCGAAACGATTGGCCTCGGCGAACTGCAGCGCCGCATCAGCAACGAACTCGAGGCCGTCAGGGCCTGACCCGTCAGGGCATATGCTGTCCGCCGCCGGACTGTCCGGATGGGGAATTACCCCCTACCCGGGGCTGCGCCGGAGTTGTACATTCGGGGCTATGACGAACAATCTGAGCGTAGTGATGAATGCTGATGCGCCGCAGGTCTGGACCATGCTGCGCGAACCCGCCAAGGTGGCCCAGTGGCACGGCTGGGAGACCGACGAACTGGCGGAGGAAATCAACCAGATCTACTTTGGCGAGGACGTCGTCGAAGCCCCGGACCATACGAGCCTGACAGCCAACGGCGGAGACGTTTTTGACCTCAAACCGGTCTCCGGCGGAACACAGGTCAGCATCACCCGGGCAGCCCTGGACCACAACTCCGAATGGGCGGCGTGGGACGAGGACATCACCCAGGGCTGGCTGACATTCCTCCAGCAGCTCCGTTTCGCGCTGGAACACCACCCGCACGGCAAACGGCACACGCTGTTCTTCGAATTGCCGGGCGGGAAGGGGGCGGCGATCGAGAAGCTGGGGCTGTCCGATGTGCCCAAACCCGGCGAGCCGTACCAGCTGACCCTGGCCACCGGGGAGGAGATCGCCGGGAAAGTCTGGTTCCGCAGCAATCACCAGGTGGGGCTCACCGTCCACGGCTACGCCGAGCACGGGGACGGCCTGCTGATCGTGGCGGACCAGCCTGTCATCGAGGACGTCAGGCCCGACGGCGGCGCCATAGTGATCGCCTCGACCTACGACCTGGGTGCCCACAAACTGGACTCCATCCGCTCCTCGGTGCCAGCAAACCCCGCCTCCGCCCTGCCCGCTGACTCGCCCTCCACTGACTCCGTTGCCCCCGCTGGCACGTCCGTGATGGGGCAGTCCGCCGCTGCGCAGTCCCAGTTCTCCTTCACCGTAGGCACCCGCCTGGCCGATAGCTGCGCGCCGTCGGCCGGCCAGCTCGCTGAGAACGGCGGCAAGTTCCTGGGCCGCACCGGCACCATCACCACCCCGCACGGTGAGATCCAGACGCCGGCCTTTATCGCCGTCGGGACCAAAGCCACGGTCAAATCGGTGCTGCCGGAATCCATGGCGGAGCTCGGGGCGCAGGCACTCCTGGCCAACGCCTACCACCTTTACCTCCAGCCAGGCGCGGACATCCTGGACGAGGCCGGCGGCCTGGGCGCATTCATGAACTGGTCAGGGCCCACCTTCACGGACTCCGGCGGGTTCCAGGTGATGAGCCTGGGCTCCGGGTTCAAGAAGGTCATCGACATGAAGTCCGTTGCCGCCGCGGGCGCGCCCGGCCCCGACGACGCTGTCGCCCCCGGCAAGGAACGCCTCGCGCACATCGACGACGACGGTGTCTGGTTCAAGAGCCATCTGAACGGCGACCGCCACCGGTTCTCCCCCGAGATCTCCATGCAGGTCCAGCACCAGATCGGCGCGGACATCATGTTCGCGTTCGACGAACTGACCACCCTGCAGAACTCCCGCGGTTACCAGGAGGAATCGCTGGAGCGCACCCGGCTGTGGGCCCTGCGCTGCCTGGACGAGCACTTCCGGCTGACCACCGAACGGGAGGGGAAGCCGTACCAGGCCCTGTTCGGTGTGATCCAGGGCGCCCAGTATGAGGACCTGCGCCGGAAGGCCTGCCGGGACCTCGGGGCGATGAACTTCGACGGCTTCGGGATCGGCGGGGCCCTGGAGAAGGAGAACCTGGGCACGATCGTGCGCTGGTGCAACGAGGAACTGCCGGAAAACAAGCCCCGCCACCTGCTGGGCATCTCCGAGCCGGACGACATCTTCACGGCCATCGAGAACGGCGCGGACACCTTCGACTGCGTCTCCCCCACGCGTGTGGCCCGCAACTCGGCGTTCTACCACCCCACCGGCCGGTACAACCTCTCCGGCGCCAAGTACAAACGCGACTTCGGCCCGCTGCAGGAAGGCTGCGACTGCTACGCGTGCCTGAACTATTCGCGCGCCTACATCCACCACCTGTTCAAGGCCAAGGAAATGGTCTCCGCCACGCTGATCTCCATCCACAACGAGCGCTTTGTGGTGAAGATGGTGGACGATGCCCGGCTGGCCATCGAGGCCGGAACCTTCTTCGAGTTCAAGGCCGAGACCCTGGCACAGTACTATTCCTGAGCGCTGATCCCGGTTGCCTCCGCTATCCTGACCAAATGCTCATTGAGATCACGGCCGCAGCAGGCCCTGCCGAAGCCCTTGTCGTCCGTCCGTCCACCGGCGCGGGCCCGTTCCCGGGCGTCATCCTGTACATGGACGCCTTCGGTCTGCGTCCCCGCATCGAGGAGATGGCGCAGCGCGTCGCCGACTGGGGCTATGTGGTCCTGGCGCCGAATGTTTTCTACCGGGACGGGACGGCCGCAGAACTCGCGCCGAAAGTGGACATGACCACTCCGGAGGGCCGCAATGCTGCCGGCAAGGCAGCGTTCCCGCGGGTCGGGCACCTCACCACCGACAAGGCGCTGCCGGACATTGATGCCTGGGTTAAGGCGTTGACAGCGCTCGACGGCGTCGCGCCCGGTCCGATCGGGACGTTCGGCTACTGCATGGGTGCCCGGCTGGCGGTGCGCACCGCCACCTCCCACCCCGAGGTCGTTGCGGCGTGCGGCGGCTTCCACGGCGGCGGCCTCGCGACCGACGGCGCGGACAGCCCGCACCTGGGGCTCTCCAGCGCCACGGCTCAGTTCGTTTTCGGTCATGCCGACCATGACCAGAGCATGGATTCCGACGCCGTCGCGCGTCTGGGCGCCGCGCTGGACGCCGCCGGCCTCAAGGCTTCCAACGAGATCTTTGCCGGAGCGCCGCACGGCTACACCATGGCGGACACGTCCATGTTCCACGCCGAGGCCACAGAGCGGCACTTCACCGAACTCCGCGCCCTCCTCGACGGGACGCTGAAGGGCTGAGCCGGACTTCCGGAGACGGCTGCGCCACAAAGGGCTGCAGGCGGCTTAGGGGCGGTCAGCCGTCATCACCGCCTGATGCCGCACCCCATCGGTTGCTCCGTAACCGCCTTTTGAAGGCTCAGAACGGCGGTTACGGAGCAATGAATGCAGCTGGAAGGTACGACGACGGGCGGCAGCTACGTCGCGACGGTCCCGGCAGCCTTCGGCGCGCCGTAGCTCGGTTCGCGCTTCTTGATCCAGCCGATCACCAGGGACGTCACCGGGACGAACAGGAACTCCACGAGGGTCTTGTAGACAAAGCCCACCACGACGTAGTTCACGAACATACCGAAGTCCGTGATGCCGATGACGGAGGCGGCGATGCTGCAGAAGATCAAGGTGTCCACGAACTCGCCGGCGCCCGAGGAACCCATGAGCCGCGCCCACAGGGACTTCTCGCCGGTGCGGGCCTTCATCCTCACCAGGATCCAGGAGTTGATGGTCTGCCCGGCCAGGAACGCGAGCAGTGAGGCCAGCACAATCTGCGGGACCGGGCCGAGGGCACCCTCTAGGGCCGCCTGCTTGCTTGAGCCGAACTCGTCGTCGAAGCCGGGCAGGGCGATAATCACCCAGTAGCAGATCGAGGCGAACACGGAGAGGGCAAACGTGGTGAAAATGGCCTTGCGCGCCACTTTGAAGCCGTAGACCTCGCTGATCACATCGCCCAGGATGTAGGCCAGCGGGAAGAGGAAGAAGCCGCCGTCGGTGATGATCGGTCCGATCGCCACTCCCTTGGACGCGCCGATGTTGGACAGGATCAGCACCACGGCCATGAAGGCCAGCAAGATGCCGAAGTAGGGAGATCCGATGGAGGCGAATTTCGCGGCAGTGGGCGCCGGTTTGGCGATAGGTAAGGCCTCGGGGCCTGAGAAGGAGGGCATGGGGGTGTCCGTTCATAGTGGTTCGCTCGGTCTTCCGGCGCCATCCGAAGATTGGCCGCGGGACCGGCTGTATTAGCACTGTCACGCCATTCTCCCATCCAAAGCACCGCCGACCATTTTTGAACACGTTCAGTTCGGGCTACACTAGTTTCTGAACACGTTCAAAAAAGGGGAATCAGTGGCAGCCAAGAGCGAGCAGACCCGGCAACACCTGGCGGACGTCGCGTTGCGCATGTTCCGCGAGATTGGCTTTGAGAAGACCACCATGCGGGCCATCGCGGCGGAGGCCGGCGTCTCGGTGGGCAACGCGTACTACTACTTCGCCTCCAAGGACGATCTGGTCCAGGAGCTCTACGTCCAGGTGCAGGCCGAGCATGCGGCCAAGGCGAACGAGGCCCTCGAAGGCCTGACGGACCTGGCCAGCCGGCTGAAGGCCACGCTGCATGCCGGCCTGGACGTTATGGCGCCCTACCACCGCTTTGGCGCCGAGTTCGTGGCCACGGCCATCCGGCCGACGTCGCCAGTCAACCCCTTCGCGGGAGAGTCGACGGCGGCCCGCGAAGCATCGCTGGGAATCTTCCGTGCAGCGGTGGAGGGTGCCCGCCCGCCGGCGCCGAAGAAGCTCCGCGCGGATCTGCCCGACCTGCTGTGGCTGGGCTACATGGGCATCGCCCTGTTCTGGGTGTACGACACCTCGCAGGGCCAGCGCCGGACCAGGAAATTGGTGGACGGAGCCGTCCCCCTGATCGCCCGGGGACTTTCGCTCGCCAAGATTCCGGGCGTCAACAAGGTACTGGACGATGTCCTCAGCCTGAGTCGCAGCATCCGCGACTGAACACAGTGGAGGAACAAATGGGGGAACAAATGACCAAGACCAACACCGTGGTGCTCGCCGGAGCCTCAGGCTTCATCGGCAGGTATCTCCGGGACCGCTTCGAGCGGGACGGCTGGACGGTGCGCACCATCGGGCGCGGCGTCGTCGCAGAGTCGGCGGCCGCCGCAGGCTGGAACGACGACGGCGCCATCGCCCGTGTGCTGGACGGCGCCGATCTTCTGGTGAACCTCGCCGGACGGTCGGTCCACTGCCGCTACAACGCGCGGAACAAGGCGGCAATCCTCGATTCCCGCGTCGCCACCACCGCGGCGCTTGGCCGGGCGCTGGCACTGTGCCAGGCGCCGCCGTCGTGCTGGATCAACGCCAGCACCGGCACCATCTACCGGCACGCGCACGACCGGCCCCAAACAGAGTCGTCCGGCGAACTCGGCAGCGGCTTTTCCGTGGACGTGGCGCGCGCCTGGGAGGCCGCCCTGGCCGGAGCGGACACACCAGGCACGCGGAAGATTCCGCTGCGGATCGCCATCGTCCTGGGCCCGGGCGGCGGTGCGCTGCGGCCCTTCGCGATGCTGGCCCGCCTCGGCCTCGGCGGGCACATGGGTCCCGGCAACCAGAAGTTCAGCTGGATCCACATGGAAGACCTGTACCGCGCCGTCCGTTTCCTGCACGCTCGAACCGACATTTCCGGCCCGGTGAACGTCGCGTCTCCTGATGTTGTGGATAACCGTGACCTGATGCGCCTGGTCCGGCGGGCCTATGGAGCCAGGCTGGGCATCCCCACGCCGGCGTGGCTGCTCCGTCTGGGGGCAGTCCTGATCCGCACCGAAACCGAACTGGTGCTGAAGAGCCGGTGGGTACAGCCGCAAAAGCTGATCGACGCCGGGTTCATCTTTCGGCAGCCCGAGTTGGGACGCGCGCTGCTCACGATCGCCAAGGGAAAACCATGAACCTCGTGACGTTCGGCCCCGGCAACCGCCCGGCGAAAGCCATAGCGAAAGCCTCGTGCGGAAGTTAGAGTGGGAACCGGTCCGGTAGTTGAGTCGACGGACCAGAGCTGGAAGGGAGGTGTTTTTGATGATTGCCATTGCCGTGCGCCCTCGGCGCCTCAAGACCATCAAATTAACCACCCCCGTCTCCAGCTTCCGTACCGCGTAGGCACTGCCCGCGGAATGCCGCACCCTCGGGCCACTGCCCGGGAGTGCCCGGTGCAAGGGGGCTTTTTCCCGAGGTATCACAGTGAAAAATTCTTCAGGCCCCGGCCTGGCCAGTCTTGTTACGCCCACGTCCTGCAGCGCCGGCCCAACCCTTTATGGCTACAACGCAGTGGTCGCACGGCACTTCAACGAAAACCCCTCACCTGCCAGTAGCGCAGACAAACCCTGCGAGCCCGGCCGGGTGGTGCGCGTTGACCGCAGCCTGGTTCTGGTGGCTGTGGGCGTGGAGCTCCTGCACCTTCCCTACCCGCTTGATGCCGGCGTGCCGGTTACAGGCGACTGGGTTTGGATCGGACCCAACCGCGCGGGTGACCGCCAGATTCTCGCTGTACTGCCCCGGCGTTCCGAGCTCAGCCGGAAGCGGGCGTTCGAGGACTCCTCCGCCGCCCAGGTCCTGGCGGCCAACATGGACATGATCGGCGTCGTGGTTCCGGTTGACCGGCCGCTCACGCATAACCGGCTCGAACGGACGCTCGTCGCCGCCTGGGATTCCGGCGCCGTTCCGCTGGTGATTATCACCAAGGCGGACCTGGCACACGTGGCAGACGACGTCGTCGGGAAGGTCATCCTGCAGGCTGCAGGTGTTGACGTGGTCACCACGTCCGCCGAGAACGGGGACGGGATCGATAACCTGCTGGCACATCTGCCGCCGCGCAGCACCCTTGTCCTGCTGGGGCCCTCCGGCGCAGGTAAATCCACCCTGATCAACGCCCTGGTTGGCCATAACGTGCAGCACACAGGCGACGTCCGCTCCGGTGACTTCAGGGGGGCAAGCACACCACCACCTCACGGGAGCTTGTGCCGCTGGCGGACGGCACTGTCCTCATGGACACGCCCGGCGTCCGCGGGTTCGGGCTGTTCGACGCCGACGACGGGATGGAGCAGATGTTCGGGGATGTGGAGGAACTCGCCGGCCTCTGCCGGTTTTCCGATTGCGCTCATCAGCAGGAACCCGGCTGCGCCGTGCAGGCGGCCCTCTCGGACGACACGCTCGAGGACCGGCGCTGGAACAACTACCGGAAACTCCAACGCGAACTGGCCGCGCTGGCCCGCCGCAAGGACGCCGCAGCCAGCCGCGCCTACCACCGGGAGCGGCACCAAAAAGTGGTCGGCGGCGGGAAATCCCCGCGTTCTGCAGAACGTGCCAGATCAGGGCGGGAGGAGGAACAGCGGTCAAGACGGAAGCGGCACTGAGCCAACCGGCGCCGGATGGCAGGATGGAACCATGACTTTTGCTTCAACTGCCGCCCAGTCCCCCGCCGTTGCTCCCGCCGTCGTCCTGACGATCGCGGGTTCCGAAGCCACGGGCGGGGCCGGCGCCCAGGCAGACCTGAAGACGTTCCAGGAACTTGGCGTCTTTGGCATCGCCAACCTGACCTGCATCGTCTCCTTCGACCCGAAGGACAGCTGGAACCACCGGTTTGTGCCGGTGGACCAGCAGGTGATCGCCGACCAACTGGAGGCCACGACGGCGGCCTACGGTACGGCGCCGGGCGACGCCGCGGGCTCCCCTTCGGAGACCGGCCGGCCGGTCCTGGACACCGTGAAGATCGGCATGCTCGGGAGCCCGGCCACCATCGGAACCGTGGCAAACGCCTTGCAAGCCGGCGGGTTCCGCAACGTGGTGCTGGACCCGGTTCTGATCTGCAAGGGCCAGGAGCCCGGCCATGCGCTGGACACCGACCAGGCCCTGAAGGCGCAGATCCTGCCGCTTGCCACGTTCGTCACGCCCAACCACTTCGAAGCGGAATCGCTGTCCGGACTGGTGATCACCGACGTCGAATCCCTGAAAGCCGCAGCCATCCGCATCCACGAGCTCAGCGGCGCCGCGGTGCTCGCGAAGGGCGGGGTGCGGCTGGCGGGGCCGGACGCCGTCGACGTTTACTACGACGGCGAGACCCTCGAAGTCCTCAGCGCGCCGAAGGTGGGCGAGGTGGCCGTGTCCGGTGCCGGCTGCTCGCTGGCCGCGGCGGTGACGGCCGAACTGGCCAAGGGCGCCATGCCGCTCGAGGCCGCCCGGACAGCCAAGGACTTCGTCACCGCCGGGATCCAGAACCGGGTTGCCTCCGGCGCGCCCTTCGACGCCCTCTGGCAGGGCGGCCCCCGCTAACTCCCCGGGGCCACCCACCCAACACCCCGCCCACCAACCCCCGGGCCCCCTACCCACCCCGGACGCTCTCTCACTTAACGCGGGTTTTCCGACGACGCTCTCTCACTTTCTTTAGGAAAGTGAGAGAGCGTCGGGATTTTTCCGCCCTTAAGTGAGAGAGCGTCCGAGGGGGAGGGACGACGTCGGGCGGGAGCCCTGGGGGTCCCCGTTCGCCGGGTTACTCCGCGGCCCTACCGGATAGCGCTGCTAGGAGCGCGGGTCAGCCACCGTTCCCATAAACAAGGGCAGGCCGGTTTCAACGTGCACGATCTGGTAGTGGAACGGCCGGTCGAAGTTGATGGTCCGCTCTGGCGGCGGCGGTACGCTGGTCGCCATTCCGTTGATCTGGGTTACAGCGGCCGCGACGGTGCCCTTTTCGGCGACCGTGATGTTGGCTGCCTGGGCGGCCTGGGTGATCATCATCTGCGGCTGGATGTTGTTGAAGTCCTCCGTGGTGTTGAGCATCTTCTGTAGGCCCAGCGATTCGAAGACCTTGCGCAGGTCAAAGCTGGACTTGTGGTCCCAGCGGGGCAGTTGGATCTGGACTGACGCGGGCCTTGCAGCATCAAAGGCGTCGGCGATTTCGGTTAGCTTTCCAGCGCCGAAAGCCGCAGAGGCGGGGCGGGCCGCGGAACCAGCCGCGTCCTCGGGCAGCACCAGGCGCATCACAAAACCGTCGGCGTAGGGAAGGTCCACCCCCTGCCAGCCAGCGCCTTCCGCATACTTCATGAGGAGTTCGTTATGCATGGCCGGCGCTTCGATTTCCTCGCCGGCGGCTGTTGTGAAGGGCAGGTCGGAGGTGGCGTTCGGGTCGAACGGGGCGCGCCACGCGGAGGCGAAGTACAGGGAATTAAGCAGGCTGAACGTGTTGTGGGGGTCGTACTTTGCCGGGGCTTCCTTGATCCGGCCGCCGGTGTTCCGGTTCACCCAGGCATCAATGGCGGGCTTCGTTGCTCCCTCATCGCTGAAATCCACGGGATACACGCCGGTTCCGTAATACCGGGCCAGAGTCTGCAGGAAGGGCTTCCCGGTGGGCACGCCCTTGTCCACAAATAGTCCGTTGGCGGCGTGCATGACCGGCTTTCGCGGCGGGTTGTCCTCATCCACTGAGCCGGGCTCGCCGTCGAACTTCTCGAGCGAGCCGAGGACCGCGTTGATGGCCTCATCGCGGTCCTCCGCAGGGAATTGCAGCACCCTGTCCATCTCGGCAGCCGTCGCTCCAGACGCACGGCCCGCAGCATGACGAGGGCAATCAGCAGGCTCCCGGGCGAGGACACCACGTTCCCGGCGGAGCCGTCGCCGCCGTCGGTCAGCAGCGCCTCGCCGAGGACGAAAGCGGAAGCCCGGAAGGAGCGCACCTGAGCGGCGTACGCTGCCTGGTCCACCGAGACCCGCTCGACGCCGTCGGCCGTCAAGAGTTCCGGCGGCGCCGCAGCCGGGTTCGGAGCCCCGCACCCTGCCACCGCCAGCACAGCGCCAAGCGCCATCATCCGCTGCATACGAAACACTTCAGTTGCCTCCCCCGGCGCACAAGGGCGGGAATCCGCCTCTCCCAGTCAAACAGCGACGGCGGCGCGAGACGATGCCGGCAGGGTCACGCTTTGCACTCGATTTGGTCTCGTGCAGTGCATCGGCGCGGGCCGCGCCCCTCGCGCGGGAAAGCGGAACCGCGGACCGCCAGCCTAACGCCGCGGAATGTTCCGCAGGTTGCTCCTGGCCATGCTGACTGCCTCGCCCGCACCACGGTTCAACACCACTTTGGACATGGCCGTGGCGAACCCGAGCACCTGCGTGCCGGAGACCTTCGGCGGTAGCGAGAGCGCCTGCGGATCAGTGATGAGCTCAACCAGCGAGGGGCCGGGATGGGCGAACGCCGCACGGTAGGCTCCTTCGATCTGCGCAGGATCGGTGACCCGCACGGCGTGGAAGCCCAAGGCCCGGGCGACGGCGGCGTAATCGGCGTCGGGCACATCCACCCCAAAATCAGGCAGCCCGTCCACCAGCATCTCAAGTTTGACCATGCCCAGCGTGGAGTTGTTGAACACCACCACGTTGACCGGGAGTTTGTGCGCGGCCACCGTGATGAGTTCGCCGAGTAGCATCGACAGCCCGCCGTCGCCCGATACCGAGACCACTTGTCGCCCTGGATAGGCCAGCTGGGCGCCGATGGCGTGCGGCAGGGCGTTGGCCATGGAGCCATGCAGGTAGGAACCGATCAGCCGGCGGGTGCCCAGCGGGTTGATGTAGCGGGCCGTCCAGACGTTGCACATCCCGGTGTCCGCGGTGAAGATGGCATCCTCGGCGGCAACCTGGTCCAGCAGGGACGCCGCATATTCCGGGTGGATGGGCTGCTTCTTCTCCACTTTGCGGGTGTAGGCGCGGACGGATTTGTTCATCAGCCTGTCGTGCTTCTTCAGCATCTGGTCAAGGAACCGGCGGCTCTTTTTCGGCTTCACCAAGGGCATCAGCGCGGCGAGGGTGGGCAGCACGTCACCGTGGACAGCGATGTCGACGTCGGTCCGCCGGCCCAGCCTGTGGGCCGCCCGGTCCACCTGGGCGGTGCGGGTTTCCGGCAGGAACTGGTCATAGGGAAAGTCGGTGCCCAACAGGATGAGCAGGTCCGCGTCCTCAATCCCTTCGGCAGCGGCGCCGTAGCCCAGCAGGCCGGTCATCCCGATGTCGAAGGGGTTGTTGTACTGGACGAAGTCCTTGCCGCGGAGCGAGTGGCCGATCGGCGCGTTGATCAGTTCCGCAAGCGCAATCAGTTCGTCGTGGGCGCCCTTCACGCCGGCTCCGGCGAAGATCGCCACTTTCCCGGCCTCGTTGATCGCATCGGCCAACTCCTGCACACTGGCCGGGTCAGGCGTGAGCGTCGCCCGCCGGAACGTGGCCGGCAGCGGCGTCGCTGCGGTCGCTTCCAGGCCAGCGATATCGCCGGGAAGGGTTACGACGGCGACTCCCCCGAGGCCGAGTGCGTGCTGGATGGCGCTGTGCACCACGCGCGGCGCCTGCTCGGCGGTGCTCACCATTTCCGAGTAGACGGAGCATTCGTTGAAGAGCCGGTCCGGATGGGTTTCCTGGAAAAAGCTGCTGCCGATCTGCTTGCTGGGAATGTGCGAGGCGATGGCAAGCACGGGTGCTCCCGACCGGTTCGCGTCGTACAGGCCGTTGATCAGGTGCAGGTTGCCGGGCCCGCAGGATCCCGCGCAGACTGCGAGTTTACCCGTCAGCTGGGCCTCGGCCGCGGCCGCGAAGGCGGCCGCTTCCTCGTGCCGGACATGGACCCAGTCGATCCCGCCTGCCTTGGAGCCGCCCGTTTGCCGGACGGCATCGACAATCGGGTTCAGGCTGTCGCCCACAATCCCGTAGATCCGCTGCACTCCGGCAGCCTGGAGCTGTTCGATGAGCTGGTTGGCGAGTTCCTTGGCCATGAGTGCACACTCCCGCGATCAGGTTGATGAGCCGACAGGGCCAATATAGTCCCCACCCTGATCGAAACGCTCTCTCACTTAATGCAGGAAAACCCGGGATACTCTCTCACTTTCCTGGGGAAAGTGAGAGCATCCGGGAAAAAGCCGCATTAAGTGAGAGAGCGTCGGGGTGTGGTGATCGGACGACGGCGGGTGGGCACCCGCCGTCGTACGTCACCAACGTCTTCCCAACCGGAGTCCCCCGCCTGAGTCTCCCCCGGGTCGCTAGGCGCTGACGGAGTCCTTGTCCTTGCCCTCATCCGTGGCCGGGCGCTTCCAGGCGTGGCCCTGCTCGTGGTCCAGGTGCGTGGTCTTCTTGTTCTTCAGGGCGAAGATGTAGACCACCAGCGAGATGGCAATGGCAACGGTGACGTAGGTGAAGAACAGATCCACCCGCTCGGCCTTCTGGAACGCCGCCCCGATCAGCGGCACAGTGCCGCCGAACAGCGAGTTGGCAATCGCGTAACCCAGCCCGACGCCCAAAGCACGGATGG
Source organism: Pseudarthrobacter sp. TAF60_1 (assembly GCF_052113505.1). Classification (NCBI taxonomy): domain Bacteria; kingdom Bacillati; phylum Actinomycetota; class Actinomycetes; order Micrococcales; family Micrococcaceae; genus Pseudarthrobacter; species Pseudarthrobacter sp. TAF60_1. Next base: position 179,144 of record NZ_JBFRDI010000008.1, on the reverse strand, counting down.
AAGCGGGGAACAGCTCAGCCTTCACCAGGGCATTGATGGACGTGTAACCGCCAACAATCAGGAGCCCACCGAGCATCAGCAGGAACGCGGTGAACGGATCCTGGGTGTTGGAGAGGGTGGAGAGCAGCGGCCAGGTGAAGAGCACACCGGTGATGCCGAACCAGAGCAGCAGCGGCTTGCGGCCCACCTTGTCCGAAATGATGCCGTAAACGGGCTGCAGGAGCATAAAGATGAACAGGGCCCAGAAGTTGATCACGGAAGTGTCGGTCTTGGCGATGCCGGACGTATCGTTCATGAACTTCAGGATGAAGTTGGTGTACGTGTAGAACGCCACGGTGCCGCCAAGGGTGACGCCGATACAGATCAGCAGCGGCTTCCAGTACTGCGTGAACAGCAGGCGCATGGTGCCGGGCTGCGCTTCACCGGCGGCGACGGGTGCCTGTGCCGCGCGGACCTGTTCTTCCGAGACGGTTTCCTCCATCGAGCGCCGCAGCCACAGGACAACCAGGGCAGCCACGCCGCCGATGGCGAACGGGATACGCCAGCCCCACTCGGTGAGGTCGCCCTTGGGCATGACGTTCTGGAGGATGACCAGCACCAGGAGTGCCAGCATCTGGCCGCCGATCAGGGTGACGTACTGGAAGCTGGAGAAGAAGCCGCGGCGCTTGGACGTGGCGGCCTCGGACATGTAGGTGGCGCTGGTGCCGTACTCGCCGCCCACGGAGAAGCCCTGGATCAGGCGGATCAGGACCAGCAGCACCAGTGCCCAGACCCCCACCTGCTGCGTGGTGGGCAGGATGGCGATGGCGAAGGAACCGGCGGACATCAGCGTCACGCTTAGGGTCAGCGCTGCCTTGCGGCCCTTCCGGTCGGCGTAGCGGCCGAAGAACCAGGCGCCGATGGGACGCATGAGGAACGACGTGGAGAAGACCGCCATCGCTTCGAGGCCGGCCTGGAGGTCGTCCTTGGAGTTGAAGAAGTGGGACTGGAAGTAGGCGGCGAAGACGGTGTAGACGTAGAGGTCGTACCACTCCACGAGGTTGCCCGCTGAGCCCTTGAGGATGTTGCTCACTGCCCGGCGGGTCTGGGCCGCCTCGCTCTGCACTTCAGTTTTTTGACTGCTCATCGCTGAACCTTCCTAAGCTGCGACGCCGCAGCTTCCTGGCCTGATTTCCTGCTGTCCAGGGCAACATTGCCCATCGTTCCTCCTCGACATTGACGGTCCCCCGCACACGCCGAGGCCCTCATCCAAGTTATGCGTGATGCACGGCACAACCTACGTAGGAGGCCATTTCCTAACACTTCCTTAGGTTTCGCCCCGGGCTAGGGGTAATCTCCAAAGCGGGCAGTCCGCGGGTGCCCACTGAGGAAGAGGAAGAGCGCCATGGAATTGCTGATCGTCGAGGACGACGACGCCATGGCATCCGCGCTGGCCGCGGCGGTGGTGACTGCGGGCCACAATCCCACCCGGGTTGCCCGCGGGGCTGATGCGCTGCTGGTCCACCGGAAGTTCGGCGTGATCCTGCTGGACCTCGGGCTCCCGGACATGGACGGCCTGGAGGTGCTGCGGAAGCTGCGCCAGGTCACCGCGGTGCCCATCCTGATCCTCACAGCGCGCGACGACGAACGCAGCGTGGTGCTCGGGCTGCGGTCCGGAGCGGACGACTACCTCGTCAAGCCAGTGAAGCTCGTTGAACTGCTGGCGCGTATCGAAGCGATCACCCGCCGTGCGGGCCGCTACTCGGCCGCACCGCAGAGGAACATCGTGCTGGGCGATCTGGAGATCGACCTCGAACGCCGTGTGGCGGTCCGTGATTCCGAGGAACTGCCCCTGACGGCCACCGAGTTCGACCTGCTCGCCCTCCTGGCCGGCCACGCGGGTTCGGTGGTGACCCGGGAACAGATTCTGGACGCCCTGTGGGGAGACGCTTTCGTGGCGTCCTCCCGCGCCTTGGACGTGCACCTGACGGGGTTACGGGCAAAGCTCCAACGGCCAGGCTTCATCATCAACGTCCGTGGCGTTGGCTACCGGGTTGAGGCGGACCCCGCGTGAAGCTGCGCGTGCTGGCCATCCTGAGCGTCTTGTCCATCCTCATGGTGGTCCTTGGCTCCACTGCCATCCTGGCGTCCGTCAGCCGGGAACTGACCCAGGAACTTCAGATCAAACGGGTGACGGCACTTAACCGATTCGCCCAAGTGGCTTTCGACGCAGCCACGGGAGGCGAGTCCGCGGGTCTCCAGACGGAGATGGACAGATACTCCGAACTCTATGGCGAGGGGGTCCTGATTCGCCTCCAGAGCGGGACGTTGCGGTCCGGTGGCTTGAGCGCGGAAAGAGCCGACGCGGGTGAGGCACTGGCCCGGGCAAACCTGAATCTTAGCGACATCACCCTCGCACCGCTCCAGCCGTTCGGACCTGATTCGGAGGTGGTGTCCCGGCCATTCGGCAGCGCCAGCCAGGTCCTGGGTGCGGTGGTCCTGGAGGTGAAACTGGAGCCGGCCCGGCAGAAACTGCGGGAACGGTGGCTGCTGGTCGGGTTGGCAGCGGCCGCGCTCGCAGCGGTGCTCCTCCTTGCAGCGGCCAGGGTGACCGGCTGGGTGCTTCGTCCGGTCCATCGGCTGAACTCCGCGGTGACGGAACTCGAGACCACGGGCCGGACCGGCCAGCTTCCGGAGGCCGGGCCCCCGGAGTTGCGGGAACTCAGCCGTTCTTTCAGCAGGATGGCCCGGACCGTCAGCAACAGCCTGGAATCCCAGCGGCAACTGATCGCCGACACCTCCCATGAGCTGCGGAATCCAGTGGGCGCCCTGCGGCTGAGGATCGACCTGCTCCAACTGGAACTGCAGACAGCCACGCAGAAAGACGCCGCGGCCGGTGTCCTGGCGGAACTTGACCACGTGGAAAGGCTTCTGGAGGGTGTGCTGAAGCTTGCGGCGGCGGAGCACCGGGTGAGTGAGGACTCTGCCCGAAGTCCGCAGGGCAGCTCTTCGCGCAGTGCTTTGGGCGAGCGGCAGGCGTCCATCGATCCGTACCGGGTCCTCCAGGAGGAAGTGGAACGGGCAGAACCAGCCGCACGGCGCAGCGGTGCATCAATTACGCTGGACAGCCAGCCCGAACCGGCGCTGCACGTCGCGTGCAATGCCGCCGAGCTGGCCCAGATGGTCGCTGAACTGCTCAACAACGCCGTCAAATATGCGCCGGGTGCCCACATCACTGTGGCCGCCCGGGTGCATCCGGGCGTGGTGGGCATCGAAGTGGCCGACGACGGTCCCGGCCTTTCCGCCGACGAACGGGCAGCAGCCACTGGCCGCTTCTGGCGCTCACCCAGGAACCGCGGGACCCGCGGCAGCGGCCTGGGCATGACGATCGTCGACAAGCTGGCGGCCGCCAATGGTGGCCGCCTGGTGCTGGCCGCCGCCTCTCCCCACGGCTTGGTTGCGCGGCTCGACTTTCCGCCCGCTGCGGGGCGGGAGGAATCCCATGACTGACCGCTACGGGTCCCCCGCGTTTCCGCGCCGGACCGCCCTCAAGGCAGGCCTGGCAGCCGGCCTGACCGGCCTCCTGCTTCCCGGGCTTGGCGGGTGCACGCCCGATGACCGGCCGGATGCCGTGACTGTGGCCGGCGGTGAGCCGGGTGGCTTCTACCTGGAATTCGCCGGGCTATTGGCGGAGTCGCTGCAACGCCACGGTGTGGCAGGGCGGGCCACCGCCCTGACCACCGGCGGCAGCCTCGACAATCTCGAGTTCCTGCTGTCCGGCAAGGCAACGTTCGCCGTCGCACTCTCTGACTCTGCTGCCCAGCGCGCAGCGTCAGGTGACGGAACCGCCGTCGGAATTGCCGCCGTCGGCAAAGTGTACGAGAACTACGTCCACTGCGTCGTCCGGCGGGACAGCGGCATCCTGGACATTGCGGGGCTGGCCGGCCGGACCGTGGCTGTCGGGGAGCCGGGGTCCGGGACGTCGCTGACCACTCCCCGGCTGATTGAGGCCGCCGGGCTGAGCTCCACCGTGCCCGGCACGGGCCCTGCAGCCGCCGGGGGTACCGTTACTGTCTTGAATTTAGGGCTCAACGAGGGTCTTGCGGCATTGCAGAAGGGCTCGGTTGATGCGCTGTTCTGGTCCGGCGGCGTGCCCACCGCCGCCATTGCTGCCGCTCACAGTGCTACCGGCCTGAGGCTGCTGGACCTGTCCGCCCTTCTTCCGGCGCTGCGGGCAAAACATGGCCTGTTCTACGACCGCGTACTGATCCCGGAAGGCGCCTACCCGGGCATTCCGGCGGTCTGGACGGTAGGGGTGGCGAATCTCCTCCTGTGCCGGCGCGACGCCGACGCCAGCACGGTGAAAAAGACCGTGGAAATCCTGGTGGGCCACGCGGAGGAACTGGTCCCGCGTTCCAGCCTGGGCGTTCAGTTCCTGAGCCCCGAGTCGCTAATCAACACCCCGGGGCTTTCGCTCCACCCCGCGGCAGCCGCGGCCTACCGGGAGCTCCACGGCTAGCACCAACGCTCTCTCACCGGGCCGCCGTCTGGCGTCACTGCCAGCGCATTTTTGGGCGCGCGCGGTTCCAGGGGGACCCTGAAATTCGCCCAGATTTCCGGCGATTTCCAATCCTGACTCCTGCGGGAGTGACGCAAGAACGTGCTTAGCGTGACACTCAATGTCTGAGGTGGTTCTTATGGTGATCGCATGATCAATCGCAACAAGATTTCCTCAATAAATCACCTGCATGAAGCTGGGCTCAATGAACGCAGGAGTATCGCGTTCGATGCCGGACTCATATTCGCGGGCGGCCTGACAATGTTTGTGTTGCTTATCGTCATACTAATGGGTCCCGGATGGGTCAGCAGATCCGAAGGTGGCATCGAACTTTCACCAAGATTTCTGCAGGTTTTATCCCTCCTCGCCCTTGACCCTTCGGGCATGGGACAGTTCATTGCCCTCGCCGGCGCGGTCTTTGCGATAAATCGCTTTGATCGGCATTCCCCGGACGAAATGGGAATTGAAGCTGCCGTCCGGCTTTGGACGCGGCTAGACTTCCGAAGCTTGATTCAATTCATCATGACGCTCGTAGCAGCTACCGCGCCATATCGTGCCTTGACTTGGATGGTTCTTCACCAAGGTGAGCCAGACTGGAATCAGCAGGCCGCTGCGGGCACGGGAACTTGCATCATCCTCTGGCTCCTGCTTCTTCTTGCCGGGCCAACCTCTACATTTTTCGGACTTCAAAGCATTCAACAGCAGTGGCATCTCGTCCATGTACTCCGTAAGGCTGGACTTCTCGAACAGGCCTGGGGAGAACGCTGGGGAAAGAGTCTTTACAGCGATGCAAAGCAGCCATGGTTGTCTGCGTGAATCGCCATCAACTGGCTCTTCATTGTCGTTTTAGCGATGGTATTTGTACTGGTTATGACCGCAATAATGAGTCCTGGCTATCGGTTCTGGGGGGACGTTCAGTACGTCCGGTTACTGATTATTGCGGGGGTGTATTTTGCTGTTTGCAGCCTATTCGGACTGGCAATCTCTATTGCTTTCGCCTTGCTTTCTCTACGGCTAGGAAATCAAGGACGCCCGAGAGCATCGCGCGTGTTCAAATCTTTTGCCTGCAGCATTCCGGTCATCTTCGTAGGAGGAACCGCGGCCGCCTTCGGAACTTCAAACTTGCCGGTCATGGCGGGAATTCTATTCATGGGCTGGGTACATTTTTCCTGTGCTCAGACCCTTTGCCAGAAGGGGCGCGCAGCACCCCGACCCTGGAACCCGGGCAGTCGTCTTGCCCTGAACATTGCAAATCTCACCCACGAGCAGGCGCAAAACCGCGCCAAGCTACTGCAGGCGCACTGGTCCTCGGGCATCGATCGGTTATCGCGACGTGAGGCTAAAAGGGCAACCAAGGAAGCACGAGAATGGAGAGCAAACCACCATTTTGTGTTGCCTTTCCTGGACTGAACATGCCAGTGAGTGCAGACATGACAAGTTCAGGCTGCACGACTGAACGGTCCGATAAGCCTAAAAGCTGGTGAGAGAGCGTCAATCAAAAACCCGCATTAAGTGAGAGAGGGTCCTGGGGGGTCAGGTCGCGGAGTGGGCCTGCAGGAAGCTGTACACCTCAGTCTCGTCCACGCCGGGGAAGGCGCCGGGCGGCATCGCGGCCAGCAGGTGCGAGTGGGCGCGGGCCGACGGCCAGGCGTTGCCGGCCCATTCGGACGCCAGCGACGCCGGCGGCCGCTTGCAGCAGTTTGGATCCGGGCAGGTGGACTTTTCGCGGGCCGTCGTTTCCCGGCCGCGGAACCACTTCACATGCTGGTACGGCACCCCGATCGACAGCGAGAACTCTCCGTTAGCCGACCGCTCCGTGCGGGCTGTGCACCAGAACGTGCCGGACGGGGTGTCCGTGTACTGGCTGTATGCGCTGAACTTGTCCGGCACGTCGAAAACAGCGCGTGACGTCCATGATTTGCACGACGGTTGGCCCTCGATGGCGCCGGTATGGTCCATCGGGAACGTCACGCCGTCGTTCTCGTAGGCCTTGTAGATAATGCCGCTCTGGTGGGTCTTCTGGAAATGGGTGGTGATGCCCAGGTGCTGTGTGGCCAGGTTGGTGAAGCGGTGGGCTGCGGTCTCGTAGGACACCGCGAAGGCATCACGGATGTCCTCCACTGCGATTTCCTTGGCCGCCTTCGCCTTCTGAAGGAAATCAACCGTGGCCTGTTCGGGCAACAACAACGCGGCTGCAAAGTAGTTGGTGGCCACCCGCTGGGCCAAAAAGTCACCGTAATTGCGCGGCGTCTCATGACCCAAAACATAATGCCCCAAGGCCTGAAGCAGGACGGATCGCGGATCATGATCCTGCCGCTGGCTCTGCGTCAAATAAATTCTGCGGTTCTTCAAATCGGTCACTGACCGGGTGGAATGCGGCAGATCACCAACGTGATGGAGGGTGAATCCGAGGTTTTCCGCAATGTCCGCGATCACGTGCTGACTCAGCGGTCCGGCGGTGTACCCGACGGCGGCCAGCACCTTCTGCGCCTCGGCCTCGTACTCCGGGAAGTAGTTGCCGCGCTCTCGCATCATGGCACGCAGTTCACCGTTCGCGCGGCGGGCTTCCTCCGGCGTCGCCACCTGCTCGTTAAGCTTGCGTTCGAGCTCGTGCAGCAGCCCCACCTGTGCCTCCAACACATCAACCGGAAGCCGCGAGCTGATGCGGATTTTGGGCAGGTTCAATGACTCGTAAAGGGGTCCGCGCTGGTAGCGTTCCAGCTCAATTTCGAGGGCCGCGCGGCGGCTCGGCGGTTCGGCACCCAGCAGCTGGTCAATGCTCACGTTCAGGGCCGCGGCCAGCCCCTGGAGCAAGGTCAGTTTGGGCTCGCGCTTGCCGTTCTCGATCAGGCTCAGCTGGCTCGATGCAGTCCCGACGGCGGCACTTAGGTCATCGAGGGTGAGGCCCGCCTGCTTGCGCAGGTGGCGCACGCGGCGGCCGAGGCTGATGACGTCCAGTTCCGGGGACGTGGTGGACGACGGCGGTGGCGCAACTTCGCGATTCCAGCTTCCAAGGGACATTTCTTGAGGATACGCGAAGAAGTGCATTTCTTTCCACACTTTTCCCCTAGTTATGTGCTTCGAACTGCTGAAAAGTAGTGAACACGGAAAGAAACACCGCACCGGACAGCCGGCCGGAACTGCAACGACGCAGCCCGGCCGGCCAACATCCCGGAGCACAACCAAGGAGACAACGATGACTGCAGCATTTGAGCCCAACCAGCAGCCGTCCGCACAGGACACAGCAAGCGAGCAGGCCGCCGCACTGGAGCTCGAGTGGGCCGCCAACCCGCGCTGGGAAGGTGTGACCCGTGACTACAAGGCGGCGGACGTCGTCAAACTCCGCGGCCGGGTCTCCGAGGAACACACCCTGGCCCGCCGCGGTTCGGAGAAGCTCTGGAAGCAGCTCACCGAAGAGCACAAGACCGGCGGCTACACCAACGCCTTGGGCGCCCTGACCGGCAACCAGGCCGTGCAGCAGGTCAAGGCCGGGCTCCGTGCCATCTACCTCTCGGGTTGGCAGGTCGCCGCGGACGCCAACAACTCCGGCCACACCTACCCGGACCAGTCCCTGTACCCGGCCAACTCGGTTCCCACGGTGGTGCGCCGCATCAACAACGCGCTGCTCCGGGCGGACCAGATCGAATTCTCCGAAGGCGTCCAGACCGTTGAGGACTGGATGGTCCCGATCGTCGCCGACGCAGAGGCCGGCTTCGGCGGCCCGCTGAACGCCTACGAGCTCATGAAATCCATGATTCAGGCCGGCGCGTCAGGCGTGCACTGGGAGGATCAGCTCGCTTCGGAGAAGAAGTGCGGCCACCTCGGCGGCAAGGTGCTGATCCCCACCCAGCAGCACGTCCGCACCCTGAACGCGGCCCGCCTGGCAGCCGACGTCGCCGGCACCCCGACGGTGGTCATCGCCCGCACAGACGCCGAGGCAGCAACGCTGATCACCTCCGACGTCGACCCCCGTGACCAGGAATTCGTCCTCCGCGAAGGGGGACAGCCAGTTCGCACCCCGGAAGGCTTCTACAAGGTCCGCAACGGCATCGAACCCTGCATCGCCCGTGCCAAGGCCTACGCCCCGTACTCCGACCTCATCTGGATGGAGACCGGCACCCCGGACCTCGAGCTGGCCAAGAAGTTCGCCGAGTCTGTCAAGGGTGAGTTCCCGGACCAGATGCTCTCCTACAACTGCTCGCCGTCGTTCAACTGGCGCAAGCACCTGGACGACGCCACCATCGCGAAGTTCCAGCGTGAACTCGGCGCCATGGGCTTCACGTTCCAGTTCATCACCCTGGCTGGCTTCCACGCCCTGAACTACTCGATGTTCGATCTTGCCCACGGCTACGCCCGTGAAGGCATGAGCGCCTACGTCGAACTCCAGGAAAAGGAATTCGCCTCCGAGTCCCGCGGCTACACCGCAACCAAGCACCAGCGCGAAGTCGGCACCGGCTACTTCGACGACATTGCCACTGCGCTCAACCCGAACGCATCCACCCTCGCCTTGGTCGGATCGACCGAAGAGGGCCAGTTCCACTAAAACTTTCCCCAAGTACATAGCACTAAGTGTCGTTTTGGAGGCTCAAAACGACACTTACTGCTACCCAGTTGGGCCACGCAACAGGAGATTTGACATGAACACCTTCACTGACAGCTTCACTATCAACGGAATCACCCTCACCGCGCAGCCCATTTGCCGGCAGAACGAGGTTCTTACTCCGGATGCTTTGGAGTTTGTCGCAAAGCTGCACCGGGCCACCGCGGAGCGCCGGCAGGAACTCCTGCAGGCACGCCGGACCCGCAGGGCCGAGATCGCAGCCGGCCAGGACCCCCGGTTCCTGCGGGAGACCGAGGACATCCGCAACGACCCGTCCTGGCGCGTAGCTCCCCCGGCCCCGGGCCTGGAGGACCGCCGGGTGGAAATCACCGGGCCGGTGGACCAGAAGATGACCATCAACGCCCTGAACTCCGGCGCCAAGGTCTGGCTCGCGGACATGGAAGACTCCTCCACCCCCACCTGGCGCAACGTCATCAAGGGCCAGCTGAACCTCACCGACGCACTCGAGCGCCGGATCGACTTCACCTCCCCCGAGGGCAAGGAATACAAGCTCCGGCCCGCCGGCGAACTGCCCACCATCGTGGTCCGCCCCCGCGGCTGGCACCTGCCCGAGAAGCACATGATCATCGACGGCGCCCCGGTTGCCGGCGGGATCGTGGACTTCGGCCTGTACTTCTTCCACAACGCCCGCCGGCTCCTGGCCCAGGGCAAGGGGCCGTACTTCTACCTGCCCAAGATCGAGAACCACCTCGAAGCACGCCTCTGGAACGATATCTTCATCCTCGCGCAGGACCTGCTCGGCATCCCGCAGGGCACCATACGCGCCACCGTGCTGATCGAGACCATCACCGCCGCGTTCGAAATGGAGGAGATCCTCTACGAACTGCGCGATCACGCCGCCGGCCTGAACGCCGGCCGCTGGGACTACATCTTCTCCCTCATCAAGAACTTCCGCACCCGCGGCCCCCGGTTCGTCCTGCCGGACCGCGCCCAGGTGACCATGACCGCCCCGTTCATGCGCGCCTACACCGAACAGCTGGTCCGGGCCTGCCACAAGCGCGGCGCCATGGCCATCGGCGGTATGGCCGCCGCAGTCCCCAACCGCAAGGACGAAGCAGCCAACACCAACGCCTTCGAGAAGGTACGCGCCGACAAGACCCGCGAGGCCAACGACGGCTTCGACGGTTCCTGGGTGGCCCACCCGGACCTCGTGCCGGTCTGCCGCGAGGTGTTCGACTCCATCCTGGGCGAAAAGCCCAACCAGCTGGACCGGACCCGCGAGGACGTTACCCCCGATGACCGCGCCCTGATCAACGTGGCCGCCACCGAAGGCACCATCACTGAGCAGGGCATCCGGAACAACATCGAAGTAGGCATCCGCTACATCGAGTCCTGGCTGCGCGGAAACGGCGCCGTGGCCATCCACAACCTCATGGAAGACGCCGCCACCGCGGAAATCTCCCGCTCCCAGCTCTGGCAGTGGATGTTCGCCTCCGCCATCACCGACCACGGCGAAATCATCACCCACCACTGGATCGAGGAACTGCTCGACGAAGAGTTCGCGCGCCTGGAACGCTTCGACGGCGACCGCTTCGAAGACGCCCGCGACATCTTCGAAGAAGTCACCCTCAGCCAGGACTTCCCGTCCTTCCTCACCCTCCCCGCCTACGCCCGCTACCTCACCGAAGCACGGGAAAAGGCAACCAAGGAAGAGCTCGCCGCCGCGTAAACGCTGCACAGATTTCCGTCCGCCGGGCAGGCACGCCCTTCGCAACAGGCACCCCGAGATCCGGGGAGCCGGCCCGGCGACGGAACACCCCTTGGGCAGGCCCGACGCCGGACCGACACCGGGTGTGATCCCCCGACGCTCTCTCACTTAATGCAAGAAAACGGCCGACGCTCTCTCACTTTCCTCAGGAAAGTGAGAGAGCGTCGGCCGTTAAGCCGCATTAAGTGAGAGAGCGTTGGATTGGAGGCAGGAGCGTCGGAGGGGAGGGAGAAGAACGACGGCGGCGGGCCGGGTCAGCGACCCTTCGGCACCAGGCGCACGGAGGCGGTGGTGCCAGCGAAGAACATTAGCGTCGATGCCAAAACCAGGAGCAGCGCCGGGGTCCACGATCCTGTGGAATTGTGGACGAACCCCACGAGCGGCGGTGCCACCCCGGCAAAGCAGTAACCGAGCCCCTGAACCGTGGCGGACATCCGGCCGGCCGATGCCTGGTCCTTGGCCAGTTTGATGATGGCGATGAAAATGAGGGTGATGCCGCCGCCCTGCGCAATGCCGCCGGAAGTGGACCACAGCCACCACAGGTCCGGGGCCAGCATCAGCCCGGCGGGCACCGCCGTCCACATGAGTCCCAAGGTGACCGCCGCCGTCGTCGTACTGAAGTACTTGGCGGCGAAGGGAACGCCCAGGCCGCCAACTATGGCGAAGATCTGGAACAGCGAGGACCCCGCGCCCGCGGCGGAGGCGGACATGCCCAGCTCGTCGTTGAGGTAGCTCGGCAGCCACGCTGTCACGGCGTAGTAGGAGAACGCCTGCCCCGTGAAGCCTGCGGTCAGGCCGGCAGTGATCCACCGGGCCCCTTTGACCGCCGGATGCACTTCCCCGCCGCTCACCGTTGCGCCTGAAGGAACGAAAGCCGCGCGGGGCCCCACCGCCAGGGTCCAGAAAACAATGGCCACCACGGCCAGGACGCCCACGGCGGCGAGCGCTACCCGCCAGCCTGCCAGCTCGGCCAGGGGTGCCGTCACCATGGACGTCAGGAACGAACCGATGTTCAGTGCTGCCGTATAAACGCCCATCGCGGTGCCCTGCCGCATCGGGGAGAAGTCGCGGCGGATAATCAACGGCACGGCGATGTTACCGACCGTGATGGCAAGTCCGATGATGACCGTTCCCGCAATCACCAACGCCGCCCCGCCTGCTGAACGGACAATAACGCCCGCCAGCACGCCAAGGATGGTCAGGGTTACGGCGAATTCCGCACCAAATTTGCGGGCAGTCAGGGAAGCCAGCGAGGCAGCCACGGCGAAACACAGCACCGGGATACTGGTGAGCAGTCCCAGGACCACCGGTGAGAACCCGAGTTCGGCCTGGATCACGTTCACCACCGGCGGGACAGCCACGAAAGGTCCGCGCAGGTTCAGTGCGAGCAGGCCGATGCAGGCAAGCAGGATCCACGCCTTGGGAACCTTGGCCAGGAACTGGCCGCTCATAGGGTGACGCCGGGGTTTAAAAGTGATTTCATCACCCCCATTGCTATCACGACTCACCAGCCGGGAGTTTCTGCCCGGATGATGCGCCCTAGAATGACGGGAACTGGCATTCTCTGGACAACAACTCGCGCGGCCCGCTTCTCCGGACGAAGGAACTTCACATGCAGCAACGGCTTGCCATCCTTGACGACTACCAGGACGTGGCGCACGGCTTCGCCGACTGGTCCTCCCTGCAACAGTCCGGCGTCTCCACGTCCGTCTTCAGGGAGCCGTTCCAGTCGGAGGACGCCCTCGAGGCGGCACTGGCCGGCTTCCAGATCGTCGTGGCCATGCGGGAGCGGACCCCATTCCCGCGTTCGGTGCTGGAGCGGCTTCCCGGCCTCAAGCTCCTGGTGACCACCGGTATGGCCAACGCTGCCATCGACGTGGCTGCGGCAGACGAACTCGGCATCACCGTCTGCGGCACGCCCGGCTCCCCCACCGCCGCCCCCGAGCTGACGTGGGCACTGCTGCTGGCCCTGGCCCGGAACCTCCCGGCCGAGGAACACTCGCTGCGGGCCGGCACATGGCAAACGTCTGTCGGGATGGAGCTGTCGGGCAAGACCCTGGGTGTTGTCGGCTTGGGCAACATCGGGCGCCGGATCGCTGCATTCGGGCAGGCATTCGGCATGGAAGTGCTTGCCTGGAGCGAGAACCTGACCGAGGAGACCGCCGCCGACGTCGGAGCCCGGAAGGTCAGTAAGGAGGACCTGTTCAGGAATTCCGACGTCGCCACCCTCCATCTGCGGCTTTCTCCCCGTTCCGAGGGGACAGTGGGCGAGCGCGAGTTGAAGCTTCTCGGTCCCGAAGGCCTCCTGGTGAACACCTCCCGCGGCCCACTGGTTGAGCAGGACGCCCTGGTGCGTGCACTGAATGACGGCTGGATCCGGGGAGCAGCATTGGATGTGTTCGATATCGAGCCCATCCAGCCGGCCCACCCACTCCTCAGCACCCCCAACACGGTGCTGTCCCCGCATCTTGGGTACGTCACGCAGGAAAGCTACCGGCAGTTCTACGGGGGCGCGTTTGAGGACGTGCAGGCCTGGCTTGCAGGTTCGCCGGTCCGGGTGATTTCGCGCTAGCGGGTATGAACTAGCCTGTTGCCTGGAGCGTGGCTTCAATGACCGACGGCGACAACACGTACTGCGTCACCATCTGGCTGGCCCCTAGGATTGCTGCCTTGTCCCCGGCCACTGACAGCGCAATGCGCAAGTGGGTGGTGGCCAACGGCAGCGACCGCCGGTACACCACTTCGCGGACCCCGGCCATCAGGTGTTCGCCGGCCTGGCCCAGGCTTCCGCCGATGACAATCACGGAGGGGTTGAGCAGGTTCACCACCATGGCCAGGACATCTCCCACGTCGCGTCCGGCCTGCCGCAGAGCCTGGATGGCCTGCAGATTGCCGTCGCTGACCAGCCGCAGCACGTCATTGCCCTTACTGGCCGGTACGCCTTGCCGGGTCAGTTCAGCGGCCAGGGCGGGTCCGGACGCGAGCGCCTCCAGGCACCCGTTGTTTCCACACCGGCACAGCACATCATCTCCCCGGGGCACACGGACATGACCAAGGTCGCCCGCTGTTCCGTTGGCACCGCGCTGCAGTTCACCACTGCTGATGATCCCGGCGCCGATACCGGTGGCAACCTTGATGAAGAGGAAATTTTCGTGCTCGGGCCAGTGCGCCGTCCGCTCGCCGAGCGCCATGATGTTCACATCGTTGTCCACGAGCACCGGGACTGGCAGGGATCGCTGGACGTAACGGACGACGTCGAACCCGTCCCACCCGGGCATGATGGGCGGCTTTACGGGCCGGCCGGTGGCGTGCTCCACAGGGCCCGGCAGTCCGATTCCCACTCCGGCCAGGTCCTTGAGGGTCCGTCCAGCCTCGGCCAGGACTGCCAACCCTTCTGCAACCGCGGAGTCCAGCACCGTTTCCGGGCCGGCAGCCACATCCTGCGCCAGCCGTCGTTCGGAAAGGACGTTCCCGCCCAAATCCGTGGCAGCGACGATTACGTGCGTCGCGCCGACGTCGACCGCCAAAACTGAGCGGGCGGCCGGGTTGAAGGCAAAGCGCGACGGCGGCCTGCCACCGCTTGAACTCGCCTCACCGGCCGGCCCCACCAGGCCGGAGGAGATCAGGGCGTCGATGCGTGAAGCCACCGTGGACCGTGCCAGGCCCGTAGTCAGGGCCAGTTCGGCGCGCGTGCGGGCCTTGCCGTCGCGTAGGAGCTGGAAGAGGTCGCCGGCCCGGGAAAAACTGGCGCCGTTATCCGGGGCGGCAGTCAATGGCGCGGGGGTGGGACTCATGGATCATGAATAACATACCTTCCTTCTGCCTGTCACACCGAGCCAAGGCAGACAGTCGACTTGCCACTTTTGCTTGACGCTCGGCATAAGTCGTTCTAGCTTTAGTGAGGGCCACCCCTAGCAACCAGTCAGCGTGGATTCGTCTGCACCTTAGGAGAACCGATGAACTACTCCCTTCAGCTCTATACCCTCCGCGACGCGATCCAGGAAGACCTGCCCGGCACCATCCGCAAGGTCGCTGAGATCGGCTTCTCACAGGTTGAGCCCTACAACTTCGTGTCCACCGCGGAGGAACTCGGGAAGGCACTGAAGGAAAACGGCCTGGCAGCGCCCTCCGGGCACGCACCCCTGCTGAGCCAGGACCAGGACGAAATCTTCGCCGCTGCCAAGGCGCTGGGCATCAGCACCGTCATCGATCCGTATCTCCCGGCCGAGCACTGGCAGAAGGCCGAGGACATCCAAGCCACCGCGGCGAAGCTGAACGAAGCCGCCAAGAAAGGTGCCGAGCATGGCATCCGCGTCGGCTATCACAACCACGCTTGGGAACTGGAGTCCGTCATCGAGGGCCGCACGGCATTGGAGTATTTTGCCGATTTGCTGGATCCCGAAGTGGTCCTTGAAGTGGACACCTACTGGGTTGCCGTAGGCGGCCAGGATCCGGTCGAAGTACTGGACCGGCTGGGCGACAAAGTGAAATTCATCCACATCAAGGACGGTCCGCTGAACACGGACACCAAAGCGCAGCTGCCGGCCGGAAAGGGAAAGGTGGCCGTCTTGGACGTCATCGCTGCTGCCAAGTCCCTCGAAGTAGGCGTAGTGGAGTTTGACGACTACGCCGGCGACGTCTTCGAAGGCATCGCCGAGAGCCTCGCTTACCTGACCGCAAACACCGCCGAAAGGGCAAAAGCATGAACCGCGACGCAACCACCAGACGTGGCCCGGTAGGCGTCGGCGTCATCGGCGCAGGGAACATCAGCAAGGAGTACCTGGACAACCTCACGGTCTTCCCCGACCTGAAAGTCCACGTCATCGCTGACCTCTTCGAAGACGCCGCAGCGGCGCGCGCGAAGGAATACGGCATCCCGGAGTGGGGGCCGCCGGAGCTGGCGCTGAACCATCCCGACGTCGAAATCATCGTTAACCTCACCATCCCGGCCGCCCACGTGGAGGTAGCCACCGCCGCGGTCAACGCGGGGAAGCACGTCTGGACCGAGAAGCCTTTCTCCCTGGATCGCGAATCCGGGCTGGGGCTGCTCAAAGCCGCCGACGCCGCAGGCATCCGGCTTGGCACTGCGCCGGACACCTTTCTCGGCGCGGGCCTGCAGACCGCCCGCAGACTGATCGAACGCGGCGACATCGGCACCCCTCTGACGGCCATGACCACGTTCCAGACGCCGGGGCCGGAGTCCTGGCACCCGAACCCCGCGTTCCTCTTCCAGTACGGCGCCGGTCCCCTCTTCGACATGGGCCCCTACTACCTCACAGCCTTGGTCCAGACGTTCGGCTCCGTTCGCCGCGTGGCCGCAATAGGCTCCAAGGCCAAGGAAGTCCGCGTCATCGGTTCCGGCCCCAAGCTGGGCGAGGAGTTCACGGTGGAGGTCCCCACGCATGTCAGCGCCATGGCACAGTTCGAAAACGGCGCGTCCTCACACAGCGTCTTCTCGTTCGAGTCGCCCCGCGTGCGGATGGGCTTCCTGGAAATCACCGGCACAGAGGCCACCTTGTCAATGCCGGACCCCAACTATTTCGACGGCGACATCAAGCTCTCGCGTGCAGGAGACGAGGACTGGACCACCATTCCCGCCACGGGCCCCACAAACGGCCGCGGCATGGGTGTCCTGGACATGGCCCGCTCTATCCGGGCGGGCGTTCCGCACCGTGCCACGGGCAACCTCGCCTACCACGTGCTGGACACCATGGTCTCGATTTCGGAGTCCGTGGAATCGGGCACCTTCATCGACGTCGAAAGCTCCGCCCCTGCGTCCCCGGCCCTCCCCGAGGACTGGGACCCCACAGCAGCCACTCTCCAGGACTCACGCCATGAACTCCCCTGACAACGGCACCACCCTGGACGGCCCGCCCCTCGGCGTGGCAATGATCGGCTACGCCTTTATGGGCAAGGCCCACTCGAACGCCTGGCGGAACGTTGCGTCCTATTTCGACGTCCCGGCCTTCGAGCAGAAAGTGCTCGTGGGCCGGGACGCCGGGCAGGTCGCGGCGGCCGCCTCGAAATACGGCTGGACGGAATCCGCCACGGACTGGCGCTCGGTCCTGGAGCGGGACGACATTCACATCGTGGACATCTGTGCCCCGGGCTGGATGCACGCCGAGATCGCCATCGCCGCACTCGAGGCCGGCAAGCATGTCCTCGTGGAAAAGCCGCTGGCGAACACCCTGGCCGAAGCTGAGGCGATGGCTGGCGCCGCCCGGGCGGCCCGGGAACGCGGCGTCCAATCCATGATCGGGTTCAACTATCGCCGTGTCCCGGCCCTGGCACTTGCCCGGGAGCTGATCGCCGAAGGACGGCTCGGTACGGTGCGGCACGTTCGCGCCGCGTACCTGCAGGACTGGCTGGTGGACGCCGACTCCCCCATGACGTGGCGGCTGAATAAGGAAACCGCCGGGTCCGGTGCGCTGGGCGACATCGCGTCCCACACGATCGACCAGGTCCTGTTCCTGCTGGGCGGTTCAGTCACCGAAGTCTCGGGCCGGCTGCACACCTTCGTGACCAGCCGCCCCGGGGCGGACGGCCCCGAGGAAGTAACGGTCGACGACGCCGCCTGGGCCACGCTGTCCCTCGCCTCCGGCGCAATCGCCTCAGTTGAGGTCTCCCGGGTTGCCACCGGCCAGAAAAACTCGCTGAAGCTCGAGGTCTACGGGGACAAAGGCGCAATCGTCTTCGACCTGGAAAACCTCAACGAACTCCAGTTCCTGGACGCCACCCTCCCGGCCCGCGAGCAGGGCTTCCGGCGAATCCTCGTGAACGAGCCCGAGCACCCCTACATGGATGCCTGGTGGCCGCAAGGCCACGTGATCGGCTGGGAACACACCTTCACGCACGAAATCCGGGACTTCCTCGCCGCGATCGACGGCGGCACCCCGCCGTCGCCATCGTTCGAAGAGGGCCTGGCCGTGCAGCGGGTACTGGCCGCCATCGAAGAATCCGCCAACGCCAAATCCTGCATCATCCAGCTCACCGCCGCCGCCGTACCCGCCACTGAAGGAGCCTGACATGCCCCGCCCGTACACCCTGTTCACCGGCCAGTGGGCCGACCTCCCCTTCGAGGAAGTCGCGCGCCTGGCTTCCGGCTGGGGCTACGACGGCCTCGAAATCGCCGTTTCCGGGGACCACCTCGACGCCTGGCGCTGGGACGAACCCGGCTACGTCGAGTCCAAACTCGCCGTCCTGGACAACTACAACCTGAAGGTCTGGGCCATCTCCAACCACCTCAAGGGCCAGGCCGTCTGCGATGACCCCATCGACTTCCGCCACGAGGCGATCGTGGGTTCGAAAGTGTGGGGCGACGGCGACCCCGAAGGCGTCCGTACGCGCGCGGCCGAGGAAATGAAGCACACCGCCCGGCTCGCCAAAGCGCTCGGCGTGGACACCGTCGTCGGCTTCACCGGCTCCTCCATCTGGCAGTACGTGGCCATGTTCCCGCCCGTCCCTGAAAAAGTCATCGACGCCGGATACCAGGATTTCGCCGACCGCTGGAACCCCATCCTGGACGTCTTCGACGAATGCGGCGTCCGCTTCGCCCACGAAGTCCACCCCTCCGAAATCGCCTACGACTACTGGACCACCGTCCGCACCCTCGAGGCGATCGGCCACCGTGAAGCGTTCGGCCTGAACTGGGACCCCTCCCATATGATGTGGCAGGGCATCGATCCCGTCTCCTTCATCTGGGACTTCAAGGACCGGATCTACCACGTGGACTGCAAGGACACCAAGCTACGCCAGACCGGACGCAACACCGTCCTGGGCTCCCACCTGCCCTGGGGCGACCCGCGCCGCGGCTGGGACTTCGTCTCCGCAGGCCGCGGCGACGTGCCGTGGGAATCCTCCTTCCGGGCGCTGGCTGCGATCGGCTACAACGGCCCCATCTCCGTGGAGTGGGAAGACGCCGGCATGGACCGTCTCCACGGCGCCCCGGAAGCCCTCGCCGCGCTGAAGAAGTTCGACTTCCCGCCGTCGAACACCTCCTTCGATGCCGCCTTCAGCTCCAAGCCTTAGAGTTTTCTGCATGACCCACACCATCCGAAAAGCTACAACGGACGACGCCGGCCCGCTCGCCGAACTGGCAGCGGTCACCTTCCCGCTGGCCTGCCCGCCGTCGTCGTCACCGGAGGATATTGCCGCCCACTTGGCGAATACCCTGAGTGAGGAGCACTTCCGCCGTTACCTTGCGGATCCGGATGTCACTGTCCTGGTGATTGACGCGGACGGCAGCCTGCGCGGCTATAGCCTGCTCGTCAACCGGCCCACGTCGGACCCGGATGTGGCCTCCGCACTCACACTCCGGCCCTCAGTCGAACTCAGCAAATGCTACGTCCACCCTGAGCACCACGGGCTGGGCGCCGCGGCTGAACTGATGCACGCCAGCCTCGACGCGGCGGCCGCCGCAGGCGCAGCCGGTGTGTGGCTGGGCGTCAACAGCCAGAACGCCCGGGCCACCCGCTTCTATGAGAAGTCGGGCTTCCGCAAAGTGGGCAGCAAGTCCTTCCGGCTGGGGACCACCGTGGAACACGACTTCGTGATGGAACGCGCCTTGCCCCAGTAGCCGCCTGCGTTACTCGCCGGCCTTCCCGCCCAGCCCATCGTCCAAAGCGGGACGCGGCTCCTTCAACAGCTTCAATTCGGGCGGAAGTCCGTCGATATTTCCTTCTTGCCGGTTCGCGCGAATGGAAATTCTGGCATGACCCAGCCGCACGTTGTCGGCCCTGAACTCGCCCTTGTCCTCGGCCAGGATCGGTGCCAGGTGGACAACGCCGCGGGTGAAGTCGGGGTCGAACCGGAGCAGGATTCGGGCCAGCTGGATGGGCGCCGCCGCCGCCCAGGCCTGCGGGGAACACGCCGTCGGATAGGGCACCGGCCCGGAGTATTCGCTGCGGTCGAACCCGCAGAACAGTTCCGGCAGTTGCCCGTCGAAATGGGCTGCCGCATCAAAGATCCCCCGCGCCACCCGTTTGGCCTCAGCTACATAGCCGTAGCGCATGAGGCCCGTTGCCACCAGGGCCGAGTCGTGCGGCCACACGGATCCGTTGTGGTAGCTCACCGGGTTGTAGGCCACCATGTCGGAGGCCAGCGTCCGGATTCCCCAGCCGGTGAACATCTTCGGCGACATCAGCCGCTCCACCACCTGCGGCGCTTTCTCCTCGTCCACGATGCCAACCCACAGGCAGTGGCCCATGTTTGAGGTACAGGAGTCCACCGGCTTCTTGTCCTTGTCCAACGCGACGGCGAAGTAGCCCTTGTCCGGGAGCCAGAATTTCTCGTTGAAAGCCTTCTTCAGCGACGCTGCCCGCTCAGCCCAGCGGTGTTCCGTCTCGGCATCCCCTGCGGAGCCCGCCAGGAGCGCGCGTGCGAGGTAGGCGGCATAGACGTAGCCCTGGACTTCGCAGAGCGCGATGGGAGCCTCAGCCATCCGCCCGTCGGCAAAATTGATACCGTCCCAGGAATCCTTCCAGCCCTGGTTGACCAGCCCATGCGTGTTGGGCCGGAGGTATTCCACAAAGCCGTCGCCGTCCCGGTCCCCGTACTTTTCGATCCATTCAAGGGCGCGGTCTGCATGCGGCAGCAGGGAATCGATGACGTCATCGGACAGCCCCCACCTGCTGAGCTCACCCAGCACACTGACGAATAACGGGGTGGCATCTGCGGTGCCGTAATACGCGGTTCCGCCCAAGGAGAGGCCGGCGGTCACGCCAAGGCGTACTTCGTGCGGGATGCGTCCGGGCTGTTCCTCGGAATCGTTATCGACTTTCGAGCCCTGGAGGGCGGCGAGGGTCTGCAGTGTTCCGGCAGCCAACGTGGAATCCACCAGCAGGGCCATGTAGGAAGACAGCAGCGAGTCCCGGCCGAAGAGCGCCATAAACCAGGGCGCACCGGCTGCAACGGCAACACGGTCCGGATGCTCAGGGTCGAAAATCCGCAACAGCCCCAAGTCGGTCTGACTCCGTTGCAGGGTTTCCTCAATGCTGCTGTCCGCGAGCGAAAGCCGCGGTACATTTTCCTCCCACTCCCGGTGGCGTTGAACTCCCACCCGGTGACGGGGCAGCCCAGCCTCCGTGAAGGGGGACTTTGGGGCCTCCCCATCTATCAGCGGGACCACAATGACGCTGGTGGCCCACTTGCCGCGCGCCGGGATGTGCGCGTGGAACCGCAGGGCGTCGGCGGTAACTTCGGCCCCCGCGGCCCGGATCGCGGAGCCGCGCCGCTGGCCGTTGCGGACGGCTTCGATGAGGAGTTCCGGACCTTTGACAGTCCGGGTCAGGCTGTCTTCGTTGATGGGGCGGCCGCCCTTGACATCGAAGAGGTCCGCCTGGTCCGCGTCCACCAGAAGTTCGATATCACAGTCAACATCTTCCGAGGAATAGTTCTCGAGGGTGATGTCGTCCTGGAGGCCGGGTCCGATGTGGCGTTCCTGACGGACCACCAGTGGACTGTCGAAGCGGCCGTCCGGCCACCGTGCGCGGCCCACGAAAGTGGCTTCGTAGGCATCGGGCCGGTGCGCAACCAGCGGCTCGCGGAGGGCACCGTTGATGCGCAGGATCCATCGGGACACGACCCGGGTGTCCTGATAGAACGCCCCGCTTGTCCCGCCTTCGGAGCTGAGGTCACCGCTGTGGGAAGAGATGCAGAAGGAAGACCCTTCCACCAGGGTTACGGCGTCAACCCCGCCAATATCGGCTTCCGTATCGGCATTCCAAGCAGTCATGGGTGCACTCCTTCCTCAGGGCCTCCGGATAGAAATCGGGCCAGGTTCCGGCGCCCGGACCAGTGCTCGCCCTGCCCGATTCTGGTGTGCATATGCATCGTCCGGAACCCCTGCCCTGTGGCTCTTTTCCACGAGGCTTGCGTACAGATCCAGATGGTTGAGGACCATCCTCTCGGTGCTGAACATCTTGATTGCTTTGTCCCTGCAGTGCGACCTGTCCAGCGCCGCAGCAAGCGGAAGAAAATTGTGCAGTTCCTCTGTCGGCGCGAGGTATCCCGTTTTGCCGTGATCAACGATTTCAGGTGCTGATCCGATGGGTGTGCCCACCACAGGCGTCCCCGTGGAAAGGGATTCGATCATGACCAGCCCGAAGGGTTCGGACCATTGGATGGGATTGAGGAACGCCATCGCCTCCCCCATGAGCAAATACTTGTCCGCGTCCCCCAGCTCGCCTAGAAACTCCTCGTTACTGCCGAGCATCGGCTCAACCTCCGAGCGGAAATACGCAATCTCCTCAGGCTCGCGCATCTTCGCCGCAATCCGTAGCGGAATGCCTGCCTTGCGCGCAATCACGATGGCTTCAACCACGCCCTTGTCCGGGCACATTCTGCCGACAAAGCAGGCATAGCCGCCGCCCCCGGAACCGACAGGTACTCCGGAAACGTCCATGCCGTGGTGGATCACTCGGGTGATGGGCACATCCGGAACCTTGGA
This sequence comes from Pseudarthrobacter sp. TAF60_1, assembly GCF_052113505.1. Taxonomy (NCBI): domain Bacteria; kingdom Bacillati; phylum Actinomycetota; class Actinomycetes; order Micrococcales; family Micrococcaceae; genus Pseudarthrobacter; species Pseudarthrobacter sp. TAF60_1. Next base: position 156,832 of record NZ_JBFRDI010000008.1, on the reverse strand, counting down.
AGCCTGGTCACGCGAGATCCCGATAATGGCCGTGTCACCGGCCATTGCACGGTACAGATCCGCCGACGCCGGAATGGGGGGTCCGTGAATGGTGGTCACAATAGGGGCGCTGGATTTCCTCCGGCCAACCAGCGGTCCGGCCAGGGTGTGGTCATGGATGATGTCCACACCACCCATGCCGTCATAGGCCCTGATGACATGGCTCAGCTCTGAGAGTGCCATGCCCATTTCCGCTGGTTCGGACGGCCGCATCCCTGGTACCAGCGTTGCCGGACAGTCGCTGTCAGATGCTGCGGCGAGCATGACCTCGTGGCCCGCCGCAATGAAACCCCGGGCAAGGGAGTCAACAACGCGTTCTATGCCCCCGTATCCGGCGGGTGGAATGGGGATCCATGGTGCTGCAATAAGTCCTATGCGCATGCTTTCCTCCGTGAGGATCACATGCCACGCCCCCAGATATGGCGAGTGAGTGAGTTCAAAAGGCCGTTTGCTTAACCTGTTGCTCTGACTATTACCCTGCCCGGGGTCCCATTTCAACCCCCGACGTGACAAAGCAAACACACCGTGCGGGGAATGCCTCCCGCCCGGAGACGGTTGTGGCGAGCATGAAGATTGAGATCTGGTCAGACGTCGCGTGTCCCTGGTGCTACATCGGCAAACGCCGGTTTGAGGCCGCCTTGGCCGAGTTCCCGCACCGCGAATCCGTGGACGTGACATGGCGCAGCTACCAACTGGACCCCAGCCTTCCGGAACACTACGACGGCACCGAGCTTGAGTACCTGAGCAGGATGAAGGGCATGGCGCAGGCGCAGGTCTCGCAGATGTTTGAGCACGTTGCGGAGCAGGCCAAGGGTGAAGGCCTCAACTATCGCTTCGACCAGGTGGTGGTAGCCAACAGTTTCACCGCCCACCGCCTGATCCACCTGGCTGCCGAACACGGCCAGCAGGATGCAGCCAAGGAACGCCTCCTCAGCGACCACTTTGAGCACGGCAAGGACATCGGGAGCCAGGAGTACCTCACGGAACTGGGCCTGGCGTTGGGCCTCAATGCTGCCGAAATAGCTGAGCTGTTCACTACGGACAAGTACGCCGACGCCGTCCGCTTCGACTTCGAGGAAGCCCGCACGCTGGGAATCACAGGTGTGCCGTTCTTCGTCATTGACCGCAAGTTCGGGCTCTCCGGCGCCCAGCCTGTGGAAACGTTCACCGCTGCCCTCAATCAGGCCTGGCGGGAGGGTAACCCGCTGGTGCTGGTCAACGCCTCGGAGGGCGAAGCCTGCGGCCCGGACGGCTGCGCTGTCTGACCGCCGACGAGTCGGCCATCGCACACCCGACCGCCGACGACACGGTGGCCGCGTTTACTGACACATCGCGATAAAGTGTCTGCATGCCCAGGATTTCGGCGGCCACCAACGCCGCGCAACGAGCCGACACGCAGCACCGGATCCTGACGGCCTTTGGTGAGCTCCTCTTTACCCACGGCCTGCCCGGGCTGACCATGACGGACGTCGCACGGCACGCCGGCGTGGGGCGCACGGCGGTCTACAACTACTACGCCGATATCGAAGAACTGCTGATCTCCTACGCCCTGGATGAGACCGAGCGGTTCCTCGCAGAGCTGCGCGATGCGTTGGCTGCGGTGGACAACCCCGTCGAACGGCTGGCGCTCTACGTTCGCACCCAGGTGGAGGACCTCAGCCGCCGCCACCTCCCGCCCGGGCCGGCCATGGCGGCGGTACTGTCGCCGTCGTCCTTCGCCAAACTGGCGGACCACGTGGGTGAGCTGAGTGTCATGCTTCAAGGCATCCTGCGTGATGGCATGGCGCAGGGCTTCCTGCCGGAGGCTGACATCGGCCAGCAGGCACAACTGATCCACGGGACCCTGTCCTCCAGTGCCGCCCGCGGCAGCAATGAACCCGCCGAACTTGAGGCGCGTATCGCCAGGACGGTGCGGTTCATCCAGTTGGGCGCCGGAGCACGGTTCGACGACGACGGCGCGCCCCTGCGGGTCCGCTAAGGCTTGGCTGTCGCCGTCGGAATTACGGGCCACTTCGCGTCGTCGGCGATGCGGCGGCTTTCCCGCGGGCAGCTGAGCTTTCCGGGAGTCTGGTCCACCCGGTCCGCAGCGGCCAGCTCTTTGTAGTCGCCGGCAAGGATCACGTCTACGCTGGCATCGGTCCGGCCGTCCTGGAAGTAGTCGGAGCCCGGCACGTTCCGCTGGACGGTAAAGGCCGCCGACTGCCCGGCCGCACCCGAGACCACAGCAGCCACGCCACGGTAGCCCGCTTCGGTGTTGGCCACGTTCCCCACCACAAACTTCCGGGCCAGGAGTTCGTCCGCCACCGTGCGGGCCAGTCCGGGCCGGCTGGTGGCGTTGAAGACGTTGAGGTTGATCCGTTCGGGCGGGGTGTAGTCGAAGGTGGCCGAGGGACACGTGCTCCTGGGCTCCTCGCTGGCCGCCGGCGTCGGAAGCTTTATATGCCCGTTGATGATGGCTAACGCCGTGATGATGGCGCCGGCGATGAGGCCCAGCAGCAGGACCAGCACCACGCCGTGCACAACCCTGCGGCGGAGGCGGACGGGATCGTCGGGATCGCCGGCGGCCTCAAAGGTGGCCCGCAGTTCCGCCCCGGTGACAACCCGGTGGCCGTGCAGGACCCGGGCATCCGTGGGTTTCCTAGCCATCTATTACCAGCACGCGGGCGTGGATGGCGGTGCGCTGGTGCAGCGCTGTCCGGACGGCGCGGTGCAGGCCGTCCTCCAAGTACAGGGTTCCCTGGTACTGCACCACGTGGGGAAACAGGTCGCCGAAAAACGTGGAGTCCTCCGCCAGGAGGGCCTCCAGGTCCAAAGTCCGTTTGGTGGTCACCAGTTCGTCCAGGCGCACGGGGCGCGGCGGCAGCGATGCCCACTGTTTGGGCGTGCTGTAACCATGGTCGGGGTACGGGCGTCCCTCGCCCACAGCTTTGAAGATCACCCTGCAACACTAGGCACCTTGGCGGCCCAAGAGAAGAGTCCGGCCCGCGCCGTTTCAAGGTTGTAGCCAAACAGTGACCATCCACCAGAGGCCGGAGGCTTCGGGCCCCCTCGCAGCGGCTAGCGCACCCGGATGCTGGCCCCTGGCTGACACAATGGAGCCATGACTGCATCCGATTTCCCCGCCAGCCCCGCGCCCGGCGTCCGCCTGCCGTCCACCCCGCCGCTTGCCCTTCTGCTCGACGTGGACGGTCCCGTGGCGAGCCCGGTGACCCGCGACGTGCAGCCTGGCATCATCGCCGATATGGTGGCCCTGGCCACCGCAGGCATTCCCGTCATTTTCAACACCGGCCGCTCCGATACGTTCATCCGGGAACAGGTCATGGAGCCCATGATCGCCGCCGGCATGCCGGCCGGAACCGTCATCCACGCCATCTGCGAAAAGGGCGCCGTCTGGTTCAGCTACACCGCCGCCGGCCCCGGCCCCATCCACGTTGACAAGGAACTGGCCGTTCCCAAGGCCTACGGCGATGACGTCCGCAGGCTGGTGGCCGAGGACTACTCGGCCCACATGTTCTTCGACGAGACGAAACGGGCCATGGTGTCCGTGGAGCAGCACATCGCGGTTGCCAACGCCGATTACCTCGCCGAGCAGCAGCTCTTCGACACGGACGCCATGGACCTGATGGCCCGCCACGGCCTGGGTGTGGTCCGCCTGGACCATCACGCGCCGAACTCCGACGACGCCGTGGACTACCGCGTGGACCCCACCATCATTTCCACCGATATTGAGTCGGTGAGGCTGGGCAAGGACCTGGGCGCCAGCCGAGCCGTGGAACTGCTGGCAGCCGAGGGCATCACGCCTCAAGCCTGGCGGACCATGGGCGACTCCCGCACCGACTACGCCATGGCCGACTGGCTGCACCACAACGACCATCCCGTGAAGCACGTCGACGTCCGGCCCGCGGATGGTGTCCCGGTCAAACCCTATGACGTGCTAACCGCAACGGATCTGGGCCTGGGCAACGATGTAATCCACGACGACGCCGGCGCGGCTTTCCTGCGCAGCTGGCGGGAGGCCGTGGGCAACTGACTCCCGGCCGGGTGGCGTGCCGCCCAGCGTAACCGCGCGTTTTGAGGCTACCGCTATCATTCAGTTAAGAACGCATACCAGTTAGCCGCGACGGAGACAACCATTACAGAAGCACCCGTTACAGAAGCACCTGTCCAGGACGAGATCTATTACGGCGGACAGGCCTCGGAAGAACCGCGCACGCATGCGGAGGTCACCTCTCCCGCTGCCGAAGCACGGCTCAAGCACCGCGAGGACGTAGTCCGGCACAAGGGCCGGTATGCCCTCATCAACCACAACCGGACGCCGTACCAGGCCATGGTTGAGGATCTGCTGTTCCTGCGCAATGTACTGGCTGGCGCCGGGCTGGACTACCTCCTGGTGCGTGGAAACAACGACCGCCCGGTCATCGCCCTGGACTGGAAGAACCGCAAAAAACTGCGGACCGCGCTGGTTGAAGCCTGCCGCAACGAGCCCGTTTACTCCATGACCGTTGACGCAAAAAAGAAGTCATCCGTCCTCGTGGCCGACGGGGAGCTCTCCCCCAACCGGCAGGCCCGCATCTTCCGCATCTACCGTCCGCGGGTTGAGCCCGACGGCGGCTTCGAGTTCGGTTCCTCCGCCGGCGTCCAGATTGAACTCTGGAGCTTCGACGGTAACGAGATCACCCTGCCCATCGAGAACTCCCTCACCCGGCGGACCATGCTCGCGCAGGACGCCGTCCGCGGCACTGTGGAGCGGTACGGCCACTCCTGGCCGACCATCGAGAACATGTTCGCGGACCACGCAAGCGACATCAGCTTCGACATTGATCTGGTTTTCTCCTGGGTGGACGGCAGTTCCCCCGAGTACATTGCAGCCCGCCGCGCCCAGCAGAAGGATGTGGTTCTCGGCGAAGGCGACGACCACGAAGCACGCTTCCGGCAGATCAATGAACTCAAGTACGCCCTGCGTTCGGTGTACATGTTTGCACCGTGGATCCGCCGCATCTTCATCGCCACGGACTCGCCCGCGCCGGAATGGCTCGCCGAGCACCCGTCCGTGACCATTGTCCGCAGTGAGGAGTTCTTTTCGGACCCGTCCGTGCTGCCCACGCACAACTCCCAGGCCGTGGAATGCCAGCTGCACAACATCGAGGGCCTCTCGGAGCATTTCCTGTACTCCAACGACGACATGTTCTTCGGCCGCCCGGTGGGGCCTGATCTGTTCTTCACGCCAGGCGGGATCACCAAATTCATCGAGGCCGAGACCCGGATCGGACTGGGCGACAACGACGCCGAGCGGAGCGGTTTCGAAAACGCCGCACGCGTGAACCGCAAGCTGCTCTGGGACCGCTTCGGGCGCATCACCACGAGGCACCTCGAGCATACTGCCGCGCCCCTCCGGCGCAGCGTGGTGGCCACCATGGAGCGCGAGTTCCCGGACGAGTTCCAGAAGACAGCGGCCAGCCGGTTCCGCGCTGCGGACAACATCTCGGTGACGAATTCGTTCTACCACTACTACGCCCTGCTCACAGGCCGGGCGGTCACCCAGACGGCGGCCAAGGTGCGCTATGTGGACACCACCATGCGGGCAGGGCTGAACTACCTGCCCAAACTGCTGGCCAAACGGAACATGGACTTCTTCTGCCTCAACGACGGCAGCTTCCCGGAGGTCCCGGCAGACGAGCGGGCACAGCTGGTGACCGACTTCCTGGAGAAGTACTATCCCATCAAGGCGCCCTGGGAACTCTGACGCCGCGGACTGGCCGGGAGTAGCCGCCCCGCACCCCTGCCGTGGGCCCTGCCGCTAGGTAGCGTAAGGCAGGGGAACCTTGGTGGGAGAGCCGACCTTTGCTTTCTCCGGGATGCTGATGCCGGCCGCGGCCAGGCGCTCGGCCGTCATTTGCGGCGTGACGTGTTCACCCACTGTGGGGGTGCTGCCCAGGGGAACCACGGAGTGGACAATGGTGTGCTCGTAGACGTGCACGAGATTGAAGGCCTGCGCACCGTCCCTCCCGCGGGTGCCGCCGACCGCCACATTGAGGTCCTGGGTGTAGCACGTGGCCGAGGCGACGGAGACGGGAATCCCGGCAAAGCTCGCCGTGGTTGAGTAGTGCAGGTGCCCGGCGAGGATGGTCCGGACGTCCGAGTTGCGGACCACGGCGGCCAGGCTTGCCTGGTCCCGCAGCTCCACCAGCACGGAAAGGTCCAAAACGGATGGGACCGGTGGATGGTGGAGCGCCAGGATCGTGCCATCGGGTGCAGGCGTATCCAACTCGCGGGTCAGCCACTCCAGCTGCGACGTGCTCAGCTCGCCATGGTGGTAGCCCGGTACCGACGTATCCATGGTGATGATGCGCAGGCCGTTAATGTAGTAGCTGTGGTCCACGGGTGCATCACTTGCCGGTTCGTCCAGCAGACCGGTCCTGAAGTTGGCCCGGTTGTCGTGGTTACCCATCGCCCAGATGACTTGGGCGCCCAGGTCGTCGCACGCGGGATCAACGATGGCGCGCAGCTTTGCGTACGCCTCAGGATGCCCCTGGTCAGCGAGGTCGCCGGTGAAGATCACCGCCTCCGGGCGGGCGCCCGAAGCCCGGACTTCCTCGAAAAGCTGGATGAGCTTGGCTTCGCTGTCAACAGCGCCGTAAAGGGGATCCGGACCTCCCAACAGGTGGGGGTCGCTCAGGTGGAGAAGGAAGTGGCGTGGCCGGGGGTGTTCGGCCTCGATGTGCTTCATTGCTGCCTCTGTGGTCGGTGGGAAACGGCGTTTCCCTTCTACCCTTCAGTAACTATTATCAAACCAGATTCTGGGTAAATTTTGAGTAAATTACCGTGGGCAAGTTGGAAAAAGAAAAAGATTTACGCTTCTGAACGACGTGATGCGGCTTCCGGTCCATCAAATTCGGCCAAAGCCTGTTCGATGGCATCCAGGACCTCGGGCGAGTCGGGTACGACGGTCGGGGCGAAGCGTCCCACCACCTCTCCCGCACGATTAATCAGGAACTTCTCAAAGTTCCATTTGATGAGGCCCGGCAGCACGCTGGTCTTGAACTTGGTCAGTTCCACGTAGAGCGGATGCTGGTCCTTGCCCCGCACGTTCGCCTTCGCTGTCAGGGGGAAGGAAACGCCGAAGTTCCGCTCGCAGAACTCGGCGATCTCGCTGTCCGTGCCCGGCTCCTGGCCGGCGAACTGGTTACACGGCACGCCTAGGATCTCGAAACCCTGGTCCCGGAACTTCTCATACAAGGTTTCGAGGCCGGCGTACTGCGGTGTTAGTCCGCACTGCGACGCCACATTGACCACCATCACCACCTTGCCCTTGAACCGGCCGAAGTCGGTCAGGGTGCCGTCGTTGAGCGTCAGCGGGATGGTGTACAGAGAGGTCACAGCGCCGTCCTTGGGGAGGTTGGTCATGCAGGTGATTCGTTGCCAACCATCAACAGTACGGGCGGACGCTGGGAATTTTCTGTCAGGGATTCGTCGGCGCGGGCTCCGAGGCTGCGGCTTCGCCTGTTTCGTCCGACGGCGTGGTTGTTACCGGCGGTGCCGCAGTAGCCGAGCCAGTGGTTGGGGTCTCCATCGGCTGCTCCGATTCGGAGGGTCCCCGCCGTGCCGGCGACGACGGCGCGGAGACGGCGGGCGCTGGCGTCGTAGGTGCTGAAGTCCCTGAGGGCGCCGGGGTGGTAGTTGCAGGCGTGGCGGTGCCGGACGGCGATGCGGTGGGCGTTGCTCTACCCGTCGAAGTCGGCGACGGCGTCAGCGTTGCGGTACCAGTCGGCGTCGGCGTCGCGGTACCGGTCTGCGTCGGCGTTGCGGTACCAGTCGCAGTCGGCGACGGCGTCGCAGTACCCGTTGGTGTGGCTGTACCCGACGGCGACGGCGTTGCAGTACCAGTCGGAGTAGCGGTACCAGTCGGCGTCGGCGTAGCGGTCGCCGTTGGTGACGGAGCGGCCGCTGACGTTGCGGACGCCGTCGGCGCCGTCGCCGGCTCGGTATGCGCCGCGGGCGGCGGCGCCGGCAGCTCGTCTTCACCGTGGAGGACTGCGTGGCTGTTGTCTGCGGCAACGGGAATCGCCCAAGGCTGGGACGTGGCCACGTTCTTGCCTTCGTAACTGACCATGGCAATGTCAGCAAGCATGTCCACCTGGTGGATCGGGAGGAGCGTCCAGTTCAGCGGATTGGTGTGTACGCCATGGAGGATGGTCTCAAAGTGCAGGTGACACCCCGTGGACCAGCCGGTAGTACCCACCCGTGCGATGACCTGGCCCACCTGCACGGCGTCCCCGGTGTGGACGGCGACGGCCTCCAGGTGATTGTAAGTTGTGATCAGCCCGTTGCCGTGGTCAATTTCCACGCGGTTGCCACCGCCCCAGGGATGCCACCCGGCCGCCCTGACCACGCCGGCATCCGCGGCATAGACCCTGGTGCCGCAGCCCGCGGCGAAGTCCTGGCCAAGATGGAAGTCCCCTATCAGGCCCGTGATGGGACTGATACGGAAGCCGAAGGGCGAGCTCGCCGCAAGTGTTTCAAGGGGCGCCATCAGGGAGCCTTCAGGCGGCCGGCTCAGCTGTGCGGAAGCCACATTCAGCGGAGCCTTGCCGTCCTTTGCTATCGTCCTGACCATGGTGCGGCCGAAGGGGACCAGTACACTGCCGTCCGTCAGGATTGCGGGAGCCAAGGCAGGCGCGCCCACGTGGCTGGCGGCGGCTTCCGGCACAGCGCTGCCGGGTTGGAGCCCAGGGACTGCGGGGAGTCCGAGAGCGAAAGAAGCCACAACCATGGCGGCGCAAGCGGCCAGCGCGCGCACCGCCGTCGCACAGGCGCCTGGAGATTCTGTGTCCCGGCCGGAACCCCAATGATTTCCCACTCGCTGACTCCCGGTTGGCCCGTCGGACCCCAATCCGGACGGACTTTCCATCCCATGGGAACACAAAGCCCCCGGCCTGTGAACCCCATATCCGCCACTGGCGGGCTATTTTGTGGATCTGCGGCAACCCACCTCCGCCCGGTTCATCGGCAAGAATGGTGACATGCGCAATTTCCTCAGGGAATGGCAGGGCGAACTGAAGCGCGTCTTCACAGGAAGCGCGGACGCCTTGCCTGAGTGGGTTCCACGGCTGGCGGACGGTAACGACGCCGGCTATCACCTTCCGGGTTCAGCTGTCTGGGCCGTGCACGGCTCCATGTCCCCTATAGTCGCCGGCATCCGCGCGCTGCTCATGCAGTCGCTGCACCCCGCTGCGTTGGCCGGCATCCATGAGCATTCCGACTTCCGGGCAGATCCCCTCCGAAGGCTGGCCCGGACCATCCAGTGGATCTTTACCGTCACATATGGCTCCACTGCCGCCGCCGAACAAGCTTCGGCCCGGGTCCGGCGCCTGCACGTGCCGGTCCAAGGCAGCTACAGCGACCGCAACGGCGCCGTGCATTCGTATGCGGCCAACGATCCCGAACTGGCCCGCTGGGTGCACCTCGCATTCGTGGACGCCTTCGTCACAGCCCATCGGATCTGGGGTGGCAGGGTTCCAGGCGGCCCAGATGCGTATGTCCGCGAATGGGCCCAGGCTGGACGGCTGATGGGAGTTGAAGATCCGCCGCTGAACGAAGCTGAGATGAGGCTGCAGCTGGACGGCTACTATCGCAAGGGCGAGCTGCTGGCGGACAGCCGCGTTGCCGAGACCGTCGGCTTCATCCGCAACCCGCCGCTGCACCCGCTGCTGCGGCCCGGCTACCGGATCATCTTCGCTGGAGCCGTCTACAGCCTTGAGCCGCAATACCGGCAGATGCTGGGGCTCAAGGTTCCGCGGCTGGGCCCCTTCCCGCTCCCGGTGCGGCTGGCGACCAAGGTGACTCTCGGCGTCGTACATCTCGCACTGGGGCGCGGCCCCGGACCCAGCGAGCAGGCGGCCCGCTCGCGGCTCCGCCGGATCGGCTATCAGGGCAGCTGACCGGCCGCAGAAAGCCAAAGACCCGGTCCTGACAGGGTCAGAACCGGGTCTTCGTGTGGCGGAGAATGGGGGATTTGAACCCCCGAGGGCGTTAACCCAACACGCGTTCCAGGCGTGCGCCATAGGCCGCTAGGCGAATTCTCCAGCTGCTTCTGAATCAAAAGCAGGTACTAGACTACCTGAACTTTCCCGCATCGCCCAATTGGGCCCAGGTGGCCTCCGAGGTCGCGCCCGTTAACGTCAAAATGGACGCCCCCAATGCGCCCATTCCTACGGAATACCGTTGAGCTGCCGGGTCCGGCCCTCCAGCCAGGCCCCGCGGCTCACAATCTTGAGATTGCCCCAATCGGTGTACATACCCATGATCGGCCCTGGCCGCCGGATAAGCAATGAAAATCGCTCCCATTTACGCAGGCGCCTTGGCAGGATGAAACCATGACGCAGCTGCACGCACTGGTGGTCTATGTTCCCGAGCCCCAGGCGGAGGCCCTGCTCCAGGCAATCGGAGAGGCCGGCGCCGGCCGGATCGGAAACTATTCGCATTGCTCCTTTGTGGTGCCGGGGACGGGCCGGTTCACCCCGCTTGCGGGCGCTGAGCCCTTCGTCGGTACCGTGGGACAGGGCGAGCGGGTGCCTGAACTGCGGGTGGAGTGCGTTGTGGAGGAAGAGCTGCTCGACGCCGTTGTCATGGCCCTGCGCGCCGCCCACCCCTACGAGGAACCTGCGTTTATGACCTGGCCGGTCAATGGCTGGCGACGTTGAGGGACGCCGGCGGAGAGAACCGCCATCAGGGAGAACCGGCAGCGGGGTGAACCGGCGAAGCCTGCCTCTGACCCCGGTTCGAGCCCAGCCAAAAGTTCGGGTAAAGTTGTCTGCGGCCCCTCATGTGGCGTCATCCTGTTGAACTCCCCCAGGACCGGAAGGTAGCAAGGGTAAACGGGCTCTGGCGGGTGCATGGGGGGTCTTTACTATTCCCCCACAGGGCGACCAGGAGGAATCCTGATTGTCGGCCCGGATTGGTAGGGTTTTTACGTGACTGTTACAACCACCGCCCTGTACCGCAGATACCGTCCAGACTCCTTCGCTGACGTTATCGGGCAGGAACACGTCACGGAGCCGCTGATGACGGCCCTGCGCAAAAACCGGGTTAATCACGCCTACCTCTTCTCCGGTCCGCGCGGCTGCGGCAAGACCACCTCTGCCCGGATCCTGGCCCGCTGCCTGAACTGTGCCCAGGGCCCCACGGACACGCCCTGCGGAACCTGCCCCAGCTGTGTCGAACTTGCCCGCGGCGGGTCCGGCTCCCTTGACGTCATCGAGATTGATGCCGCCAGCCATGGCGGTGTGGATGATGCCCGCGACCTTCGCGAACGCGCAACCTACGCCCCCGTCCGTGACCGGTACAAGATCTTCATCATCGATGAGGCCCACATGGTCACGCCGGCCGGCTTCAACGCCCTCCTAAAGATCGTCGAAGAACCACCGGAACACATCAAGTTCATCTTCGCCACCACAGAGCCGGACAAGGTCATCGGCACCATCCGCTCCCGCACCCACCATTACCCCTTCCGGCTGGTACCACCCGAGCCGCTGATGGCGTACCTGGAACTGCTGTGCAACCGGGAAAATGTGCCGGTGGCCCCGGGCGTGCTGTCCCTGGTGGTCAGGGCCGGCGGCGGTTCGGTCCGTGATTCCCTGTCCGTGCTGGACCAGCTCATGGCCGGCGCCGGCGACAACGGCCTTGACTACGAGCTGGCCGTGGCCCTCCTCGGTTACACCCACGCCTCACTGCTCGATGACGTGGTGGAAGCCGTGGCCGCCTCCGACGCCGCCACCGTTTTCAAAGCGGTGGACCGCGTCATCCAAACCGGCCACGATCCCCGCCGGTTCGTCGAGGACCTGCTGGAACGCTTCCGCGACCTCATCATCGTCCAAGCCATGCCCGAGAGCGCCCAGGTGATCCTGCGCGGCATGCCGGCGGACCAGATCGCCCGGCTCCAGAACCAGGCGCACAACCTCGGCGCCGCCGAACTCTCACGTGCCGCGGACGTCACCAACACGGCGCTGACCGAGATGACGGGCGCCACCTCGCCCAGGCTGCACCTGGAGCTTCTCTGCGCCCGCATCCTGCTCCCAAGTTCGGAGCAGACCGAACGCGGAATTGCTGCCCGGATCGACCGCGTAGAGCGCCGACTGAACTACGCCGGGAATGACGACGGCGGGGCTGCCGCGCCGGCAGGTGCGCCGGTTTCGGCAGCACGAGCTCCTGCGGTCCCGGCTTCGGCGCCGGTGCGGGCTGCGCCCGTTCAGGCTGCACCCGTTCAGGCGGCACCTGCGCCCGCCGCGCCGCTTCAGTCGGCACAGGTTCAGGCAGCACCGGTTCAGGCAGCACCGGTTCAGGCTGCCCCGGTTGAGGCGCCCCCTGCTCCAGCAGCACCGGCGCCGGCACCGCGGGATCCCGCAGCCGCCGTTTCCTCAGCTCCCTCCTCAGCGCAGCCTTCAGCGCCAGCAGCCTCCTCCCACCTTGACCCGGCCCCGCAGCAGGCAGCTGGGCCTGATGATGCGAGGACGCCGCTGACGCCGCCGCGGGTCAGCACCAACGACTGGCCGGTGGACGAGCCCGCAGGTTCCCGTCGCCAGGCAGTGGCACAGCAGCGGCCTGCCCCATCCACGCCTTCGGCTCCCGCCGCCCCCGCTGCGATGGGTGACGTTGAGGTACTGCGCCGTGCGTGGCCCGAGGTCCTTCAGACACTGTCCAAGATCAAGCGCAGCACCTGGGCCCTGGTGGAACCGAACGCCCAGGTAGGCGCCTTCGACGGCCAGGTCCTGACACTTGCTTTCACCACAACTGGTTTGGCGGGCGCGTTCGGCCGGGCTGACCACTCGGAGAACCTGCGGCAGGCGATCCACAAAACAGTGGGCATCGACTGCCAGATCACGGCCGTTGCCGGGGGCGCCAACAGCTCAGCGAGCTCTGAGCCAAACCCAAAAGCACCGGTTAGCCCGCAAACCCCGCCAAGCTCGGCGGACGTCGCCTGGGGACTGGCCCGTGCAGGCAGCGTTGCCACGCCCCCTGTCCAGGCTCAGGCCCCCGGTTCTTCCCCGGCTGACCCGCCGGCAGGCACCCGCCTGGGTGCCCCTGCTGCCGCCCAAACGCCGGCGCCTGCCGCTGGTCCCGGACCCGCGCGCGCCGAACCGGCCGCCGTCGAGCCGGCCGCCATGCCGGCCGCCGAAGCTGCCGCGGATTCAGCCCAGGGCACATCCCCCACCCGAGCCGCCATGGGGGTGACCCCACCTGCTGCTGAACCTGCCGCGTTGCGCGGATCCGCCGTCGAGCCCGCAACCGAAGCGCCTCACCGGGGACAGGGGCCGGACCAGCAGAATCAGCTGCGTCCCACCGAGCCGGACGCCGGCTCGTACGCCTACTCCGACGATGACTGGGGTCCCCCGCGGGACGAGGACGCTCCTCCCCTGGAGGAGGAACCGCCCATGGACTGGGATCCCTCCGCTCCGGCCGCACCGCGACGCACTCAGTCGCAACCCGCGCCAGCAGCGGCCCAATCCGGCAAACCAGCCCGCGCTAACACCCGGCCGGCCGCCCCAGGCAGTATTCCAGCCACCGCCGGTGCTGCTGCAGCCGTGACCCCACCCGACACCTCCCATGACCCGTGGGGCCGCGCCGTCGAGCAGACGCCGGGCGTTTGGGTGGTCGGAAACGAGCCCAACGTTGGAAAGAGCCCTGCAACGTCCATGCCGGACGAAGCGGTTGCCAAGCCTGCCCCGGAGTACGAGCCCGCGACCGCCCAGATCCCCCGGGCTTCGGCCAGCACGCAGTCCGAAGCAGACGCCAGTTGGGGCCTACCGCCAGCATCGTCCAGCCGTTCCTCGGACCACCCTGAGGCGGAGATCAGTGCAGCGGACATCAGTGCGTCCGTCATGGGTGACCGCGAGGTCCCTCCTGCGAGCGTGGATGGAGCCGAGAGCACCGTTTCTTCGGCCGGTATCCCCGTGGCTCACGTCCCCTCACCGGCTGTGCCGGCACCGCGAGGCCCTGCCGCCGGGGGTTCTGCCGCCGGGAATTCTGCCCCCGCACTCGCCGGGCCGGGAAGCCAGGCTCCGGCGTCGGACCGGGAGGCACCAGTCCCGGAACGGGCCGAGGTCCGCGAGTACGCCATGGCGTCTGCGGCGCCGGCCCCAGCACAAACTCCGGCCGTGGCTCCGGCAGCCTTGCAGCCTGCTCCGGCGACGTCCGCCTCGGCGGCCCAGGCCCGGCAGAGCCTTTACCAGCGGCTGTCCAACAGCCCCGAAGCCGAGGCCGGACGTGCCAAGGCTCCGGCCCGCGTGGCAGCTGCGACTTACGTTCAGGACATCCCGAGCGCTGACGACGAAACCATCGAGGAATCGGGCGTCTTCGGGCGTGCCGCGGTCGAGCGTATTCTGGGCGGGAAGCTGATCGAGGAGCGTTCCCCGGACGGAACCCCGATCGTTCCCCGTTTCTAGTCACAGGCGCCGCCCGAGCACTTCGCTCAATTCATCATCCAAGCCAAACCAAAAGAGGAAAACGTGTACGAAGGTGCAGTCCAAGAGCTGATCGACGAGCTCGGACGCCTTCCCGGTGTAGGTCCCAAGTCCGCCCAAAGGCTGGCATTCCACATCCTCGAAGCCGACCCGCAGGATATGAAACGCCTCGTCGAGGCCATCACCACGGTGAAGGAGCGCGTGAAGTTCTGCACCGTATGCGGGAACGTCACGGAGCAGGAACTGTGCAACATCTGCCGGGATCCCCGGCGTGACCCATCCGTCATCTGTGTGGTGGAGGAATCCAAGGACGTCCTGGCGGTGGAGCGCACCCGCTCCTTCCGCGGCCGGTATCACGTACTGGGCGGCGCCATCAATCCCATCGCCGGGGTGGGACCCGAGCAGTTGCGGATCCGCGAACTCCTGACGCGGCTGAATGATGGCGCCATCCAGGAAGTCATCATTGCCACCGACCCCAACCTCGAGGGTGAAGCGACCGCGACGTATCTTGCCCGCATGCTGAAGACAATCGGCATTGCCGTCACCCGGCTCGCCTCCGGCCTGCCTGTGGGCGGCGACCTGGAGTACGCCGACGAGGTCACCCTCGGCCGCGCGTTTGAGGGCCGCCGTAACGCCCTGACCTAGACCGGCTCAGGCGATGCGCGTTCCCCGCGCAAGCCGGTGGGCGGGGGTGCGCAGCGAGCGCCTGCCCAGCCACATCAGCAGGCCGGCGAGCAGAAGCTGCAGACCCAGCCCCAAAGGCCACAGAGGCGTGGACTGTGCCAGGTACCGGGGCTTGGCTTCACCGTTGGCACACGGGTAGGTCCCCGCAGGCCCTGCCATGGCGTAGCGCGCACCCTGGCTGATGGTCTCAATGGCCCCCACCGGTGATGTCATGCCGTAGGCGTTGGCGGTCCGCACGGGGTACGGGATGGCATCGGCCACCACCACGTAGGGGTTCATGGCGAGCATCCAGGCCACCCGGTCAGTGTGCACGGCCGGCTGTGGCCGCAGGGGCCCGGAGCACGTATATTCCGCTTCCATGGGCGCGGGTTGCTCCTCCATCGGTACATATGGGGAGTAGCTGCGGTACTGCGGCTGGTTGGCCATGATGGTGCCCTGCGACAGCCCGGTGCCCAGACCGAATGCGATAAGGGAGCCGAACACCAGTCCGGCCACCGCAAGGTAGGTGACCACAATCGAGAACAGCGGGCGGCCTGCGAGCGCGGAGATTCCGACGCCGGTTGCACACACCACGCCCAGTTCCACGGCCAGCATCAGCAGTGCCACCACCACGTGGCCCGGCGTCATGCCGCCAAGGGCAACGCCAATAATCAGGAAGGGCGTGCTGGCCACCAGGAATGCCAAGGCGGCCGCCCAGGCGGCGAAGAATTTGCCCCACAGGATCTGCCCGGGCCTGAGCAGGGTCACCTGCAGAATGGCGAGGGTGCCGCCGGCACGGTCACCGTTGACGGCATTCGCAGACAGCGCAGGCGCCACCAGCAACGCGAAGAGCAGGACAAAGGCCAGCACCACCTCGAAGATCATGGACCCGGGCCCCGTCTCCGGTGGCACGTAGCTTGAATAGGACCGCTGCGCTTCGCGCTGGGCATTCCAGGCGGCCCACGTCAGCCAGGTCACCAGGCCCGTCAGGATGAACCAGATGCCGAGCATGATGTACCAGCCGCGTGAACGGAGGCGCTGCTTCAGTTCAAGGACCACCACGTCCCGGATGCCGCCGAGGTAGCCCGCGCCGCGGGCTTGTGGACGCTGAGTTGTTTCTGCCTGTTGGCTCATCGCCGCTCCCCCTCGAGGTTCATGTAAGTCTCCTCCAGGGCACCCGAAGCGGGCGCGAAGGACCTGACCGCGACACCGGCGAGCACCAGGTCGCGCAGGAGGCGGGCGGCGTCGTCGTCATTCATCAGCATCAGGCTGACGGCCGGCCGGCGGCCGTCCTCCACCCGGAACGTCAGGCCCAGTTCAGTGAGCTTGGCGGCGAGCGCTGACCCGTCAGTTGCCGAAATGGCATAGCGCCGCCCTGCGGCGGCGGCCTCGTCGGTGGTTTGCTGCCGGATAGTCCGTCCGCGGTTAACGAAAACTGCGGCGTCGGCAATTTCGTCAAGCTCGCTGAGCACGTGCGACGAGACCACAACGGATTTTCCTTCCGCCGCAAGCTGCCGCAGCATCATCCTCAGCTCCACGCGGGATCCCGGGTCCAGGCCGGACGCCGGTTCATCCAGGAGCAGGACGGACGGATCGTGGATCAGGGCGCGGGCCAGGCTGAGGCGCTGCTG
The DNA here is from genome assembly GCF_052113505.1 of Pseudarthrobacter sp. TAF60_1. Classification (NCBI taxonomy): domain Bacteria; kingdom Bacillati; phylum Actinomycetota; class Actinomycetes; order Micrococcales; family Micrococcaceae; genus Pseudarthrobacter; species Pseudarthrobacter sp. TAF60_1. Next base: position 140,043 of record NZ_JBFRDI010000008.1, on the reverse strand, counting down.
CTGCCCCCGGGAGAGGACCCTGGCCGGCTGGTCGGCGAGGTCGCTCAGGCGGACGCGGTCCAGCATCTCCGTGACCCGCTGCGCAATCCCGGCCTTGGGCAACTGGTAGAAGCGTGCCATCTGGGCGAGGATCTCGCGGGCCGTCAGGGATTCCCACACACCCAGTGTGTCCGGCATCCACCCGATCTGCCTGCGCACCTCGGCACGGTGGTGCTGGGGATCAAGCCCCTCCACCGTGATGGTGCCGGAATCCGGCGCCAGCAGTGAGGCCAGCATCAGCAACAGCGTCGTTTTACCGGCCCCGTTGGGCCCGATCAGGGCGGTAACCTTTCCAGCCGGTGCATGAAAATCCATATGCTCGACGGCGTGTACCTGCCCGAAGCTGCGGCTCACCGCCGTCGCCGTAATACCGCCGGCCTCAGGGTCCCCCGGCCGCGCCGGTAAATCCATGTGGTCCTGATTTGCTGTCATTCCCCGAGCACCTGTCCCCCAAGCCGTTGCATGCATACTGACTATCCGAGACTACGCTCGAGGGCGTCGGCGCCGTATCCGCCGGAAGGCTGAGATTCGGTCACAATTCCGCCCGAGCCGCCAGCGGCGATAAACTGGGCTGACACGTCACGCCGTCCAGCCGCTATGGCCGTGCCTGACCCCCAGGAACTCCGATTGATCCAGTGAAGGTACGCGCATGAGTACGCCCACTTCCGAAGTGCACGCAGCCACGCAGCAACAGACGCTGCCCGAAGGCGCTGCCGTCACCAAACAGCTGATCGTGCAGAAGTTCGGTGGTTCGTCCGTGTCGGATGCCGACGGCGTCAAGCGCGTCGCCCGGCGCGTCGTGGACGCGCAGCGAGCCGGTAACGAAGTCGTAGTAGTGGTCTCCGCGATGGGTGACACCACCGACGAACTGCTGGACCTCGCCGGCCAGGTCACCGATTCTGCCCCCGCCCGCGAGATGGACATGCTTCTCTCCGCCGGCGAACGCATCTCCATGGCCCTGCTGGCCATGGCCATCAACAAGCTGGGCGCCTCCGCACAGTCCTTCACCGGTTCCCAGGCCGGCATGATCACGGACGGCATCCACGGCAAAGCCCGCATTATCGACGTCGACCCGCACCGCATCCGCACATCCCTGGACAAGGGGCACATCGCCATCGTGGCCGGGTTCCAGGGCATGAGCCGCACCACCCACGAAATCACCACCCTGGGCCGCGGCGGCTCGGACACCACCGCCGTCGCTTTGGCCGCCGCTCTGGAAGCGGACGTCTGTGAGATCTACACCGACGTGGACGGCATCTACACCGCCGACCCTCGGGTGGTTCATTCGGCCCGGAAGATCGACACCATCTCCAGCGAGGAAATGCTGGAGCTTGCCGCCTCGGGTGCAAAGATCCTGCATCTGCGCTGCGTCGAGTACGCGCGCCGGTTCGGCGTGCCCCTGCATGTCCGGTCCTCATTCAGCCAGAAGGAAGGCACCTGGGTCATCCCCAGCGCCGAAGACAAGATCACCACTCAAGAGGGAGTTGCCTTGGAGCAGCCAATCATCTCCGGCGTTGCGCACGACCGTTCCGAAGCCAAGGTCACTGTTGTGGGCGTGCCGGACATCCCAGGCAAGGCCGCCGCCATCTTCCAGGTCATCGCCGACGCCCACTCGAACATCGACATGATCGTGCAGAACGTTTCCACGCACGGCACGGGCAAGACGGACATTTCCTTTACCCTCCCCATCGTTGAAGGCGCCGAAGCTTTGGCCGCGCTCAAGGCTGCCCAGCCGAACATCGGCTTCGAGAACATCGAGTACAACGAGAAGATCGGCAAGCTGTCTCTCATCGGGGCTGGCATGCGCTCCCACCCCGGCGTCTCGGCAACATTCTTCAAGGCCTTGTCCGACGCAGGGATCAACATCAACATGATCTCCACTTCGGAGATCCGAATTTCCGTTGTCACGCACGCAGACCTGCTCGATGACGCTGTCCGGGCCATCCACAAGGCCTTCGACCTGGACAGCGAAGACGAGGCCACGGTGTACGGCGGCACCGGCCGCTAGGCGCGTCTGGGCTTAAAGAGCAACGCAGGGTCATTTTCGGCCCGATAACCTTGGTTTATCGGGCCGAAAATGACCCCGCGTTGTTTCTGCGTCAGGCGCAGGGGGTTCAGACCATCTTGTCCATATCTTCGCGGCGAACCGCGTAGTGATGTCCCTCGGTATCCGTCTCCACTACGAAGTGCGACAGATCCTCGTCAGAGGCCTGTTCGAAGTCGTCATGCCTGTGGACCACGGGTGCATCCGAGTCAAGACGCGTTGCCGGTCCGAAGACAAAACGGAGCCTGTCGGTCACGTGCATAAAACCAGTGAGCGCGTGTCCCATAATTTCCACCCCCTTCCCGCATTACGGGCGAAAGAGCTACTGACCCCTCGTGGAGCCAGTGCCCTTATTTTACGCCCGAAGCCCAAAAAAGGACCGGCAGGTGCCGGCCCAACCGGGGCGGCCAGACGGTGTTCAGCGCAGGGACTGGTCGCCCGGGTTCCGGGGCACAACATAGGTGCTGCCGTCGGGGCGGGTGACTGTTTCCCACTGTTGGCTTTCCCGCTCACGCTGCACCAGGAGAGCCCGGTTCTCTTCGGTCATGTCATGGACCAGGGAACTGCGGTTTGCCGGGCCGAAAATGACCCTGAGTTTGCCGGTGGCCCGCATAAACCGCTGGGACGCGCTGCCCCTGTCCGCTGATTTGCCCTTCCCCATGGAAGTGAACCCTTCGATAGAACCAATTACTCCGTCCAGTGTACGCTAATAATTAGTGCACTAACTATTGGAGGATTGTGATGACGGCCGTATCCGACGCCGCGCAGCTTCAGGACAACGATCTCCTGCTGGAGCAGCAGCTCTGCTTTGCGCTCACCGTGGCTTCCAGAAGCGTAGTAGGCGCCTACAAGCCGGTCTTGGACAAGCTGGGCCTGACCCACCCGCAGTATCTCGTGATGCTCTGCCTGTGGGAGTCGGCCCCCCGGACGCTGCGGAACATCAGTGAAGCCCTGGCCCAGGCACCGGCAACCATCTCACCGCTACTTCGGCGGCTCGAGGAAGCGGGGTTCATCACGCGCCAGCGGGTGGACGGAAATGAACGCACCTTGGCAGTGGGCCTGACTCCCGCCGGCGCCGAGCTGCGGCAGCAGGCATTGGCGGTCCCAGGCATCATGATGAACCGGTTGGGCCTGAACCGCGAGCAGGTGGGTGAGCTGCACAGCTCAATGATGGCGCTTATTGCCGCGACGGCGGCGGACCATGCGGACGCCGGCAGCGCGTAAAATGGCAGCAACCTAGGAGGGTTCATGCCTTTGCGAACAGTACGGCCATTCTTGGCGATTCTTGCCGTGGCCGGGCTCGCCGCGTGCACGGCCACGCCCGATAATTCCGCCCCATCTTCCGGCGGCCCGACGTCCAGTTCCTCCGCCTCCCAAGGCACCTCCAGCAGCCCGGCCCCGGACACCGAGACCACCGCTCCCGCGCCGTCCCCTTCAGCACCCCCGGCCCCGACCGCCGGTCCCGGCGCCGGCAACGCCGAGCTTGCCATCATGGTGAAGCTGTCTCCTACTGAACCGTCCGTCAGCTACACCCTTGTCTGCCGGGACGGAGTGCCCGCAGCGGAAAGCAAACACCCCAAGGCCGATGCCGCCTGTGCGGCCCTCAAGAAGAACGCAGCCCTCCTCAGCCCTGCTCCAAAGAATGCGGGCCGCGTCTGCACCGAGCAGTACGGCGGCCCGCAGACCGCGACGGTGACCGGCATTGTTGACGACACCCCTGTGGATGCGGTTTTCGCCCTGACCAATGGCTGCGAAATTGCAGCCTGGACAGCAGCGGAGGACGTTCTGGGTGCCACCGGTGGAGCAGCTTAGCCTGCTGACGGACGCTGGCTGGCGCATCCGCGAAGAAGCGCACCAGCAACGCGTCCGCCGCTACTCCGATCCTTACCTTGCCCGCCGTTCGGCGGGACGGAAGCACCCCGTGGAGGATTTCCTCTTCACCTACTACACCCAGAAACCCGGCCAGCTGCTGCGCTGGCACCCGGGCGCCGGCGTCGTACTCACCGGTGAAGGTGCGGCCGCCCGCAGCGGGTGGAAGCACTACAGAGCGCTCGACGACGGCGAACTCGCCGCTGCGGGGCTGCCCTCGGGGAGCGTGGCGGTCACCTTTGACCGCGGCGCCTTTTTGGCTGACCGGCGTGAGGCAGTGGCGTTCGCGGACATCCTTCTCCGCGGAACCGCGGCCCGGCCGGCCCAGTTCGGCTGCTTCGGGCTGCACGAATGGGCCATGGTCTACCGCCAGGAAAAATTCGACCTGCGTCACGAGTACCTGCAGCTGAGGCTGGGTTCCGAGGGTACGGACAAGGTGGTGGAGGACAACCGGATCCGGTGCTCACACTTCGACGCCTTCCGGTTCTACACGCCTGACGCCGTCGGGCGCAACGAACTGACGCCGAGCCGCGAAAACCAGCGGCACATGGAACAGCCCGGGTGCCTGCACGCGAACATGGACCTCTACAAGTGGGCCTACAAGCTGCTTCCCGCGCTGTCCAGCGAGCTGGTCATGGACTGCTTCGAACTGTCCTGGCGGATCCGCGCCATGGACATGCAGGCCTCGCCGTATGACCTCGAAGAGTGGGGCTACCCTCCCATCGCCATCGAAACACCCGGGGGCAAAGCTGCTTATGTGGAGCACCAGCGGGCCTTCGCTGCGGAGGCAGCAGTACTCCGCGGGCGCCTGGCCCAGGCACTGGCCCCGCTTTCCGCGACGGCAATCCCGTGACCGGCCTGGCGACCCCTGAACCCAGGGACAGTGTGGACCTGGCTATCAGGCTCCGGGAGGAACCCGATGCGGGCGAATACCTATTCCGGCTGGTGGCAGCTGGCGGCAGGGTCCTGGACGGCTCCACCCTCCCGGCATCTGCAGCCGCCCTCGCGGCTGTAGAGCGCTTCGGTGAGGAGATCTTCTTCCCCAAACCGGGACCGCCCAGGCTCTGCACACAGCAGTACGGCGGACCCCAGGTGGCCGAAGTCACCGGAACCTTCCACGGACGCCGGGTGCAGGCGGTCTTCCGGCGGACCGACGGCTGCGAGATCGCCCTCTGGAACTCCCTGTCCGCACTGCTGGGCGGAACACCGGGAGCCGGGCAGTCCGCGACGTAAAGAGTTCATGTCATCCATGGGGTAGCAAAGAAAAGCGTCCCGGCCGCAAACGCTGGCCGGGACGCTTTCTGTCCTGCTCTTTCGTGCTGTCTAGCTATTGGTGCTGTACTCGCGGTCAGCCGGCTAACCTAGCTGGCCGGGACCCTGTCCGCGGGCACCATCAGCGGGGCACCTGCGGGGGCCCCCGCAGTACCTGCGCCCACCCGGACGTTGACCAGGGTCTTGATCCCGTTTTCCCCAAGCTTGAGGCGGGACAGGTAGGAGCCCTCCGAGAGCCCCATCCAGTTCAGCGTTGCTGTCGTGGCTGTTCCGTTGGGTGCGACGATCGGATTCGGATTGACCTTCAGGTTCCCGGCGTCACCCACGGCGGCGGCCGCCTGGACCGTTGCCTTGGCGGCACCCTTGTCCGGTGTGGAGTACAGGTTGGCCACGATGAAGTACGTCCCGGCCTGCGGCGACTCGAGCTCCAGGAACTCACTGGCCGCCGCCGTTGCCACCTGGGTGGCCACCAGCCTGCCGGAAGCGTCCGGTGCGTAAACCACCATGTCCCAGTCGGCGTCGTTCGTTTCCGCCTGCACGCCGATGCGGGCGTAGGTGGCGCCTGCCGGAACCGTCACGCTCAGCAGCGCATTATGCGCATCGTTGGCTGGTGCATACGCGCCCGGCATCTTGGAAATGGCAGCCTGGCTCATCGGAGCAAGGCCCTCAACTTTCACGGCTAGCGGAGCATCGGAGCCGGACACGAGGTCCATGGTTCCGCTGCCGGTGCCGGTAGCGGAACTGAAGGAGAAGGACGGCGCGATCCGCGCATCCACGGGCCGCACGGCCATGGGTGAGGTGACTGTCCGCGGGCCCTTCCACGTCAGTGTGCCGGTGGTGAACTTACCGACTGGGGCGCTGACGTTTCGGATGGTGAGGGTCACTTCGCGGGTCTGCCCTGCCTTGGCGAAGTTCAGCGTCTGGGGTTCAACGGTGACGCTGAAGCCGGGCAGCTCCACCTGGGGGCGGTACATGCCCGGAACCAGAGCCGTCAGCTTGCGCTTGACCTGCACTTCGCCCACCAGACTGCCCACGGCAATGGACGGCAGGTTCAGGTCCTGGGCCGCGACCGTCCCGGCTTGGGGCGTTGCTATCCCTTGCCCGTTCAGGAACCCCAGCCAGTCCTTGACACCGGAGTCATAGACCAGGCCGGGATCGAGTACGCGGAGGGAGTCGATGTGGCCGGCGCCGCCGTCGAACGGATTCCGGTTGGGAGTGCCGTCAGCGTTGACCAAGGGGTAGGCGGTGGTCATCATGGCGGACTTGACCGTCGCAGGGCTCCAGTTTGGTTGCTTGCTGAGCACCAGCGCGCCGAAACCGGCGATGTGCGGTGCTGCCATGGACGTCCCGGACATAAACCCGAACTGGGCGCCCTTGTTGCCGATGGTGGAAACGCCGGCAAGGACGTTGACGCCGGGAGCGGAAATGTCGGGCTTGAGGAGGTCGCCGCCAGAAGCCAGGGTGGGGCCCCGGGACGAGAACCCGGCCACCTGCGGTGCGGGAGGCAGCGGCTCCCCGGTGAAGTCGCCTTTGACAAGGCTGACCGTCAACGCCGAGTTACCGGCGAGCTTGGACTTCAGTTCCAGGCTCTTGGGCGCATTCACGTGGACCGTGGGGAGGACGTGGTTGTCGGCGTCTTCCGAGCTGTTGGTGAGGTTGACCAGGATCATGCCCACACCGCCCTTGTTCTGGACCTCAAGGCTCTTGGCCGTCCGGTCCACCACACCGCGGTCGCAGACGACCACCTTGCCGGCCACCTTGGCCGCATCGAGGGTGCCGGGGCCGCACAAATTGGGGTTGGCCGCACCTGCGGCTGCCGCGTTCGCGGCAACAATGACGGGCTTGTCCGTGACCTCGGTCTTCATGATGGAAGCCCCGCGGTACAGGGTTCCGTCCGAGACCTTGACGGTTCCGAGCAGTTCACTGGGAAAAGTGGACGCCGCCACCGTGGTCAGCCACGGCGACGCATGGTTGACGGTGGACGCGCCCGGCCCGGAGTTGCCGGCGGAGGCAGCAATGAAGACTCCGGCCGCGGCAGCATTAAGGAACGACAGCGCCACTGGATCAGTGGTGCTGTCCGTGTTGCCTGAGATGGAGTAGTTCAGGACATCAACGCCGTCCGTGATGGCGGCCTCAATGGCTTCGACTGACGCTGAGGAGTAGCAGCCGCCGGTCGCCGGGTTGTTATCCTCCCAGCAGATCTTGTAGACCGAAACCTTGGCGGCGGGTGCCACGCCGGAACTCTTGCCGAAGCTCATACCGTCGAGCACCTGCTCGACGTTGGCGTTGCCCGCGGCCGTTGTGGCCGTGTGCGTGCCGTGGCTGCCTACGTCCACGGGGGAGATCAATTCCTGGGGGGCGCGGTTTTCCGGCTTGACGAATTGCAGGAAGGAGTCCGCGAAGTACCTGGCGCTGACTACCTTGGAATTGCAGAGCGTCCCGTCGAACGCCGCACCGGTGCCTACACCCTTCTGGCATTCGCCTTGGAACGTGGTGCCATCAGCTTTGAGCATCGCGATGTGGCCATCGGCGGTGCGGTAGGGCACGCCGATCTGTGCCGGGCCGCTCAGAGGCTGGACCGGCTCACCCTGCAGGAAAGGGTTGTCCGGGGCATAGCCGGAGTCGATGACACCAACAACAACACCCTTGCCGGCGTTCTCTTCGCCGCCGAACCGGGTCTTCCAGGCACCTTCCGCGCCGGTGAGCTTCAGGAAGTCCGTGGTGGTGTAGTCGGGGGCATTTTCGACGTCGGGCTCAACCGCCAGCACCCTGGCGTCCTTGGAAAGTTCGGCTGCCTGCGCTGCCGTTAGCTCTGCCGTGAACCCGTTCAGGGCGGCCGTGAACTGTTTCGACGGCGTCACTCCCTGTTGGGCGGCCACGTCCTGCTGCGTTTTGCGAAGGTGCGCATCGTAGGCCTTGTAGTTAGGGCTGCCGGCATCAAGCTTGCGGCCGTTCTGTGGCTTGGTGGCCAGCAGGCCCGGGGTCTCCCCTTCATAGGCGGCCGCAGCCTTGGCTGCGAGGACCACAATGTAGCGGCCATGCTTGAAGTCGCTCGCCGCAGACTTCTGTGCGGTTATTGCCGTATTCAGCCCGGCGGGCGCCGCGGTGGCGGGGCTCATCGCCATCGAGGTGAGGAGCAGCGGCAAGCCAACGGCGAATGCCGTCACTTTCCGGAGTCCCCTGCCCCGGACGGGGCGTTTTGCAGTTGGTTTCACGAGCGACTACACCTTTCACGAAGAACGGCCGGCCAGGTCGCCGGTCTGGAGTAGCTGGAACGGCATATCGCATTACAGGTCTTGTAATGCTGTGACCAGCCGTTACAAACAGTACAGACTGAGAGCTGAATATGACATAGAACACATCCGCGTTTTGTCGTCAATCATCCATCTTTCAGGCTGACACTGGAAGAGCGGCCGGGGCCTTCGTGGTTCCCCGGACTATGAGGCGAGTTGGCAGAACCAGGGGCTGTCCCGGTTGGGAGCGCGCGCCCCGGCAAATGCCAAGAGGTTGGTCACCGCGTGTCGAAGCCGACCACGCTGACGTCCATGGAGGGGAAACCGCGGCTGCACGGCCCTCGGCGTAATGGCGGGCAGGCTTCAGGCCAACAACGACCACCTCCACTCATCCATGAGAACCGCAGAATAGGACGTACCCGATCCCACAATCGGTTACTTCGCCGTGTCAACCAATTGACAGTTGAGTCACCTCTATTCTGCTAGTACGAGAAAAGGCTCCCTCGCGGCCCGGACCCGACGTCCGGCTCGCGAGGGAGCCTGGGTTCTTATGCTCAGCGGGCTCAGCCCTTGGGCGTCACCTGCAGCCGGTCGAAGGAGACCTGCCTGCCGTCCTTGTCCAGCACAACCACGTCGTCGCGGCCGTTCTGCACATCGGAGGGCAAGATGAACTCAACCGTGTTATCGATGGTGGGAAAGAGCCAGCCGATTCGGTGGCTCTTTTTGTTCAGGTACACGTAGTACCACTGGCCATAGTCGAGGCCCTTCAGGGTGATTTTCTGGCCGTTGCGGTACTTGTCCAGCGTGCCAAGATCGAAGGGAGCCGATTGCTCGTCGAGGTCCTGGACGGTCAGGACCGGGTCTGTTTCGGGTTGTGCCGGCTTCAGGTTCAGAACCACCTCGCCGCCGGATACTGTGGCCTTGACGGATTTGGCACCGTTGGAAGCGGTGGCTTCGAACGAGACGGGACCGAGCTTGCCCGCCGCAATGTCGTCTGCGGTCAGGATGTGCTCGCGTGTTGTTATCACGGTGCCGCCTACAGCCAGGGCGTCCTGACTGATCCCTGCGTCCGGGGCGCTGAGTCCGGTCAGTGAGACGTTGCCGGCGTTGCCTACCGTGTAGGTGTACGTGATGGTGTCGCCTGCGCCTGCGAAGCGGTCGCCGTCGACGTCGTTCCACTCCGAAGCGACCGTACCCGCCAACTGGGCATCGCGAACCTTCAGATCCACTTCACCGCCGTCCACCGTGTACGTCCTGGTGGTCTGGGCCGCGGCGCTGACTTGCCACGTGGTCTTCGGAACGAAGAAGCCCTGTTCGGCTTCCTCGGCAGATACGGTGCGGCGTGGCGCAGGTGTAGCCCTGGCCGGCAGGCAGAGCGCTGTAGCGGCAGTTTCCCGGGCCTTCGGGGACGAACGGGCTGAAGTTGCCTGCGGTGGGCACCACCTTTTCCACGAGCGGGCTCGTGTTGCTCACGCTGAACGTGTAGGGGAAGACGTCTCCGGCCGAGTAGGGCTGGGTGGCCAGATCCCGCCCCGCGTCGCCGCGGGCGCCGGCGATGCTGGCGGAAACCAGACCGTCACGCAGTGCCACGGCAGCACCGGTGAACGGAACAGTCTTGGTGAGCGACGGCGTCGCGCTGGCCGTGATAGCGAAGTTCGCCTGCGGTACGAAGTAGCCGCGCTCGATGTCCTCGACGGTCACAGTGTGCTTGGCCGTAGTGCAGTTGTAGGAGGCCCCCGCCGCCAGGTTGTTGTACCGCCGACGGCGGCAGGAAACCTGCGTCAAAGGTCCCGGAGACCGGTACTGAGTTAGCCGTGACATTCGCCGTGCTCTTGACGTTGAAGGAGTAGCTCAGCACCTCACCCACTTGATAGGGGCTGGCGACGACATCGCGGGTGGGGGCGGTTCCGGTGATGGTGAGGTTCACCTGCGGGGCCGCCGGAACGGTGGCGGTGAAGGTGAACTGCGAAACCCTGCCATCCGCCGTCGTGAATGCCGCGTTGAGGTTTTGCGGGCCGCTGGCGTTAGCCGGGGCGGTCAACGCAACGTTGACGGTCACCGAGGCGCCTGGCGCGACGTCGGGCACGGGCACCGTCGTGGCTGTCCAGCCGCTGGGGGTGTATACCGTGGCGTTCGCGCCGGAGAGTGCCGTGGCTTCCTGGTTGGTGACCGTAACCGCTACCTGTGAGGTGGCGCCGGGCGCGGTGGTGACGGCGGGGACGGACAGCGGGGCGCAGACGTAGTTCAGCCAGGCGTCGTTGAACCTCGCGAACTGGATGTCGTCCGTGTAGTTGCCCTCGTATAGGACGCCGAACTTGCCGTCCTCCAGCCGGGACACGGTGGAGTACGCGGAGAAGCCGGAGCGGATGGTGCGTACGCCGGGCCAGGTGGCGCCGTCGTCACAGGAGATACGGGCAGAGACGTTCTCGCGGCTGGTCTTGGAGTTGGAGTTGGTGAAGATGAGCTTCCTGGCCTCGGCCGAACCCTGCTCTGCGGCCGGGAACATGCGGGCAATGGCAGCGTTGTTGGCCGGGTCCGGCAACTCGGTGTCCTGGGTGACGGGCCCGTAAGTGGCGCCGCCGTCAGTGGAGATAGCCACCTTGCGGTAGCCCTGGTTGGCATTGTCACGCGAGTTCAGCAGCACGCGGCCATCGGAAAGTTCAACAGTTTTGTTTTCGTCCATGCGGTCACCCACGTTCCCTTGTGCCAGGTGGCGCCGTGATCGTCCGAGTAGACGCTGTAGGCCTGGATCTTGTTGCTGCCGTCTGCCTGGCGGACATCGCCGGCGTACTGCTGGATGAGGCGGCCCTTGTACTGGCCGTACTTGAGCTGGATGCCTTCGCCGGACGACGCAAAGTTGGAGCGGACATCGCCGGCCACGGGGCTTGTCTTGCTGGTGCCGGGCTTGGTGACGTTGGTGATGAGCCGCGGCTGGGTCCAGGTGACGCCGCCGTCCGAGGACTCGATCACGGCCGAGGAGATCACACTGCGGTCGGCGTCGTTGTTGCCGAACTGGCTGCCAGAAAAGCCTTGGTCCTTGGAATAGACGAACAGTGCGAAGACTTTGCCGGCCTCGGCATCGTAGATGTAGGAGGGGTCGCTGTAGCCGTACTTCGGAGTGGCGGCATCGCCCACAAATCCTGCGGCAATGATCTGCACGGGGCCCCAGGTCTGGCCGCCGTCAGTGCTGCGGCGCTGCACGATCGAGTTGGCATTGGGGGCGTCCGCGGCGCTGCCGGGGCGGCCGTCCCAGGCGGCCAGCACAACCTTGTTGCCAAGGTACGTCAGGGCGGGGATCCGGTAAAAGAAGTTGGCCGGGGTGCGGTCGGCACCAAGATTGGCCTCGGTGAAGCTGCCCGGCGCTGACGCAGGGTCGCTTGGCGGGATGGGAGCCGCCTGGGCGGGGATCCCGGGTCCTGCCAGCAGCGCCAGCGCTACCAGGCCGGCTCCGGCTGTGCGGGCAAGCTGCCTGCGCCTGCTCCGTTGGGTGAAAATTCGCAAATCCATGTCCTTTCAAGGCGCCGCAATATGGCGGCCGAATCGGGAGAGAGGGCCGTGCGGGCGGCGGGACACCAGAGGCATACAACCTGCCACGTACGACGTCCTACGACCATAGTTTGTAGAGCGTCACATGGCTAGGAGTTTCTGCAAGACGACGAGGGTGAGCGCCCGGGAGCACACGCAAAAGCGGGCGCCCCGCCAAGGGACGCCCGCTTCAAAAGCTTGCTGGTTATGTGCCCGGCGGCCTACTGCCTGGGCGTGCGCACCACGTCGCTGATCCACTGGCGGGTCTTCTCGTCCACGGGTCCGGCTATCCGGTTGTCCCGGGCCGCCCTGTCGGCCTTGATCTTCTGCATGACCATGCGGCCCAACCCGGCGAAGACGGCAGCGGCGACCAGCGGCAACAGTACGGATTTCGGTTTCTCAGCCATTCCGCCATCCTAGTGATGCTGCCCCCGCGGGGCCAGAGCCGCCGTCGTTATTCGTGCACCTGCGGGACCTTACCGGGCGTGACAGTGACGGAGCCCACCGAATACGGGGTCCAGCGCTCCGGCCGGTAGAATGGGCTTGCAAGCTCGCGGAGCGCCCGTCCTCACTGTTAAACGACCATGTTTGAAGCAGGTCACCGAACACTTGGAACGGCGTAAGACGGCACCACTCCGCTGCGCCCTTACCCAAAGCTCACGCACAGGAGTTGCCGGATGCCCCGGATCGTTGTTGACGTCATGCCCAAGCCCGAGATTCTGGACCCGCAGGGAAAGGCCATCGTGGGTGCACTCCCCCGTCTGGGCTTCACCGGCTTTAGCTCTGTCCGCCAGGGCAAACGTTTCGAACTGACGGTTGACGGCGAGGTGACGGACGCAATCCTGGCCCAGGCCCGCGAAGCCGCCGAAACCCTGCTGTCCAACCCCGTGATCGAGGACGTCGTCAACGTCGAGGTCGTCGAGGCCTGACATGACTGAACTTCCCCTGATCGGCGAAGCAGTCGCCGTCGCTGCGGAGCGCAGGCTCGCGGGTGCCAAAATCGGCGTCGTCACCTTCCCCGGCACGCTGGATGACCGCGACGCCGCCCGCGCAGTCCGTCTCGCCGGCGGCACCGCAGTGCCGCTCTGGCACGCGGACACCACACTCGGTGACGTTGACGCCGTCGTGATTCCCGGCGGTTTCTCCTACGGTGACTACCTCCGCGCCGGCGCCATCGCCCGGTTCGCGCCGCTGATGTCCAAAATCATCGACGCCGCGAACTCCGACGCCAAACTGCCCGTCCTGGGCATCTGCAACGGCTTCCAGATCCTGACCGAGTCGCACCTGCTGCCCGGTTCCATGATCAAGAACGACCACCTGAAGTTCCTGTGCCGCGACCAGGTCCTGCGCGTGGAGAACAACAACACCGCCTGGACCCTCGACTACGAGGCCGGCCAGGAAATCACGGTGCCGCTGAAGAACCAGGACGGCCAGTACATAGCCGACGAAAAAACCCTGGACGCCCTTGAGGCCGAAGGCCGCGTAGCTTTCCGCTACGTGGGCTTCAACCCCAACGGCTCACGCCGCGACATCGCCGGAATCTCCAACGCCGCGGGCAACGTGGTGGGACTTATGCCCCACCCGGAGCACGCCACCGAGGTCGGTTTCGGCCCCGAATCCCTGGACGGAATCGGCGGGTCAGACACCGACGGCCTCGGCTTCTTCACCTCCGTCCTGAACAAGATTGTGGGAGGCGCCAAGTGACCACGGAAACCACCAAGAAGTTCAACATCGACACCGTCGAGAACGCTGCCAAGACACCGGACACCGAACTGCCCTGGGCCGAACTGGGCCTGAAGCAGAACGAGTTCGATGAGGTAGTCAAGGTCCTGGGCCGCCGCCCCACCGGCGCCGAGCTGGCCATGTACTCCGTCATGTGGAGCGAACACTGCTCCTACAAGTCCTCGAAGAACCACCTGCGCCAGTTCGGCGACAAGGTGACCGAGGAGATGAAGAAGGACATGCTGGTGGGCATCGGCGAAAACGCCGGCGTCACCAACCTCGGGGACGGCTGGGCCGTCACCTTCAAGATCGAGTCCCACAACTCGCCGTCGTTCGTTGAGCCCTACCAGGGTGCGGCGACCGGCATCGGCGGCATTGTCCGCGACATCATCTCCATGGGCGCCCGCCCGGTGGCCGTGATGGATCCGCTGCGCTTCGGCGCCATCGACCACCCGGACACCGCCCGCGTCATGCATGGTGCTGTGGCCGGCATCGGCGGCTACGGCAATTCGCTGGGCCTGCCGAACATCGGCGGTGAAATGGTGTTCGACTCCGTCTACCAGGGCAACCCGCTGGTCAACGCGCTGGCCGTTGGCGTCATGCGCCACGAGGACATCCGCCTCGCCAACGCTTCCGGCAAGGGCAACAAAGTGGTCCTGTTCGGTGCCCGCACCGGCGGCGACGGCATTGGCGGCGCCTCGGTGCTGGCTTCGGAGTCCTTCGACGACACCAAGCCGTCCAAGCGTCCCGCCGTCCAGGTGGGCGACCCCTTCGCCGAGAAGGTCCTGATCGAATGCTGCCTGGAGCTGTTCAAGGGCTCCCTGGTTGAGGGCATCCAGGACCTCGGCGCAGCAGGCATCTCCTGCGCCACGTCCGAGCTCGCCTCCAATGGCGACGGCGGCATGCAGGTTGAGCTGACCTCCGTCCTGCTTCGGGACCCCACGCTGACTCCGGGCGAGATCCTGATGTCCGAGTCGCAGGAACGCATGATGGCCGTGGTTACCCCGGAGAACATCGAAGCCTTCGAAGCTGTGATGGACAAGTGGGCCGTGGAATACTCTTGGCTCGGCGAGGTCACCGACACGGGCCGCCTGATCATCACCTGGGACGGCGTAGTCATCGTGGACGTTGATCCGCGCACCGTGGCACACGACGGCCCGGTCTACGACCGCCCGTATGCCCGCCCCTCGTGGCAGGACTCGGTCCAGACCGATACCTTCACCGGTTCCGTGCAGGACGCCGGCCGCCCCGCCGCCCCCGCGGAACTGGCTGCCGCAGTCACCGAGCTCGTCGCCTCGCCGAACATGTGCAGCAAGGCCTGGATCACCAACCAGTACGACAGGTACGTTGGCGGCAACACCGCCATGGCGTTCCCGGACGATGCCGGTGTTGTCCGCGTGGATGAGGAAACCGGCCTGGGCGTTGCACTGGCCACCGACGCCAACGGCCGCTACACCTACCTCGACCCGTACTACGGTGCGCAGCTGGCCCTGGCCGAGGCGTACCGCAACGTGGCCACGTCCGGTGCCGTGCCGATGGCCGTCAGTGACTGCCTGAACTTCGGTTCCCCCGAGGACCCGGACGTCATGTGGCAGCTCGCCGAAGCCATCCGCGGCCTGTCCGACGCCTGCATGGAGCTGGGCATCCCGGTCACCGGCGGCAACGTCTCGCTCTATAACCAAACGGGCACCACTCCCATCCACCCCTCCCCCGTGGTGGCAGTGCTGGGCAAGCTCGACGACGTCGCCCGCCGCACGCCGTCGGGCTGGCGGGAAGATGGCCAGGCGATCTACCTGCTGGGTACCACGGCCCCCGAGCTGGACGGCTCTGAATGGGCCAACATGCGCGGCCACCTCGGTGGACAGCCCCCCAAGGTTGACCTCGCCGTCGAACGCGCACTGGGTGAAATCCTGATCAACGCCTCCCGCGACGGCATGGTGGACTCCGCCCACGACCTCTCCGAAGGCGGCCTCGCGGCAGCCCTCGTGGAGTCCTCGCTGCGCTACGGCGTCGGTGCACGGATCGCCCTGCAGGATGTCATGGACCGTGACGGAGTGGACCTGTTCACGGCACTGTTCTCCGAGTCCCAGGGCCGCGCCGTTGTTGGCGTGCCCCGCTCTGAGGAAGTCCGGTTCCAGGACATGTGCACCGCCCGCGGCTTTGCCCACCTCCGGATCGGTGTGGTGGACGCGGCCAGCAACACGCTGGAGATCAACGGCGTGGACACCCTGTCCCTAGACGCCCTCCGCGAAGCCCACGAAGGAACGCTGCCGAAGTACTTCGGTTAGTCCCTCCTAGAACCAACACGGGGTCACTTTCCGCCCAATAATCCCTCTGGGACGGGCGTTAAGTGACCCCGCGTTGGTTTAATCTTCGCTGCGGAGTTCCCGCTGCCTTGAACTGAGCAACTCAATTTCCGGCCGCGCGGCCACGAAGCGTTCGACGGCGGTGAGCACCTCCACGAGGTGCGCCCGGTCGGCTGCCACCAGCCCGGCGCCCACTTGCGAGCGCCGGTACTGGTCGTGGTCCCCCACCTCGGCTACGGACACCTCGAAACGGCGCTTGAGCTCGGCCAGCAGCGGCCTGATGACGGAACGCTTCTCCTTCAGGCTCTGGACATCGCCCAGGAGGATGTCGAATTCAATCCAGCCGATCCACATCAGATGGCGAGTTCTCCCATCCGGTCCCACCCCTCGCCGTCGAGCTGTCGGCTGATGATCCGCGGGGTTTCGGCCAGGGCCTGCGGCATGTCAGCCATGGCCTGCTTGAAGTGTGCGCTGTTGACGTGGTCACCGGCGGCGTCATCCTTGAAGGCTTCCACCAGGACAAACTCGTTCGGATCATCCACGCTGCGGGACCAGTCGAACCAGAGGTTGCCGGGCTCCTCCCGGGTTGCCTTGGTGAAGTCATCAACGAGGCCGAGCCAGCGCTCGGACCAGTCGGGCTTGACCTTGAACTTAACCACGATGAAGATCATGGGATTTCCTTCCGTTGGGTGATGATTGAACTACTCAGCCGCAGCCATGTCGAGTTCACAGGCGAGGATGGCCTCGCGGGCCTGCTGCTGTTGGGCACGGGTGCCGGCCTGCTCGGCCCACTGCTCCGCCAACTGGAACTCCACCAGCGCCTGAGTGAACCGGCCGGCGGTGTGCAGCATCCAGCCCAGGTTGTTGTGCAGCCCGGCCATCCAGCGCCGGGTGTGAGGATCATGGGCGGTGGAGGCGTATTCGAGTGCACTTCTTGTCCAGGATTCCGCGTGGGCGGAGTCCGCCGCGGCGAGCATAAGCAGCGCGTCCACCACGAGGAATTCCTCACCGAGGTGGTCCCCCAGTTCGGCGGCCTGTTCAAACAGCGGCACTGCCATGGCCGCGTGGCCGCTTGAATTCAGGAGCCGCCCACGCTCAAGCAAAATACGGACTCCGACGGTGGGTTCGTCCTCGCCGTCAATCGCATCCAGCAGGGCATCGGCTTCCTCATAGCGGCCCTGCAGGCCTATGGCCCGGCCCAACTGCGTGGCAAGTTCGGCTTTTTCGTCGGTGTTGTAGGTCGGATCGGCGAGGGCGTCCCGGAAACGCTGTTCGGACAGCTTGGGATCCTCAAAGTTCCAAAGGCGGTCAAGGGTCACTTGGTCCAGCATGTACCTTCTCCTGATCAGCTTTCACCTGCGGCGAGTTGGCGTGCCCCTTCAACGTATCGCGAAGTGACGTGCCTCTGCGCCGCACGCGTGACCGGTGCGCCGGCGCGGAAGAACCAGTTGGAGGGTTTGCTGAAGGCGGTGATCTTCAAAAACACCCGTCCGGTGGCGTCGATCTCCACCTCGAACGCTTCCTCGCCGCGCGCGGGATGCCCGGGGAGTGTCCCGTAGCCGAATCCCGCAGACTGCGGCCCTTCGCCCGATACTGGCCGCCGAACCCATACCACTTCGCAGGGTGCGTTAACTCGGAATGGTCCGACGCCGAATCCGCTCACCACGCGCGTTCCGGGCCGGACGACGTCGGACTCTGCCCGGACGCGCAGCCCGGACCTGCGCTGCAGCTCCCAGGTCAGGATTCCCTGCGCCACCCGGCGGTAGAGCGCCATGCCGTCGCCAAGGTATGCCTGGGACACCAGGGACGGGTACCCCTCCGGTGGCCGGCCATTCTCCGTGGCGCCGACACCGGGATAGTCGAGCCGGCCGCCCACCAGGCGCTTTTCCTTCATGCCCGTTCTCCCGGCAGTGCCGGCGTCGAAGCGGAGCCGGACAGCCGGGCCCAGCCGAGCTGTTCCTGCTGTTTCCGGCTCAACGTGGCCACCACCAGGTCGTAGGAGTCCTCCACCATGTCCCGGACCATAGCATCCGGGAGGGAACCGTCCAGCCGCACACCGTTCCAGTGCGTTTTATTCATGTGCCACGCGCCGGTGATTTCGGGGTGGGCGTTCCGCAGCTGTTCTGCCAGGGCAGGTTCGCACTTCAGGCTCACGGACAGGTCACCGGCATCGAGCGCGGACGCCGCGAACATCTTCGCTTCGTGCCGGGCTCCCCCGGAAACGGCGGCGCGCACCTTGAACACGGAAGTTTCCGGCCCGAAGGGAAAATCCTCGAAGGCGCCCGGAAATGACAGGCAGAAGGCCTTGAGTTTGGCTGCATTCATGGAGCGAGCCTACAAAGCCCCACCGGCCGGTGCTAGTCTGCGAAGATGTCACCTGATCAGGCAACCATTCCCGTTCTCGACATGAGCGCCGCCCGCCAGCCGTACGGTTCCTTCAGTCCGGAATTCATTGACCAGTTGCGGGACGCTGCCCACAATGTGGGGTTCTTTCAAATTACCGGCTACGGAGCCGCGCCCGGCCAGGCCGAGGAGCTTCTCGCCCTCATCAAACGGTTCTTCGACCTGCCGCTCGAAGAACGGATGAAGCTGGACAACAGACTCTCACCACATTTCCGCGGCTACACCAGGATGGGCACCGAGGTCACCCAGGGCAGGGCCGACGCCCGCGAGCAGATCGACTACTCCCCCGAGCGGGAACCCGTCCACGATTACCCCGCGGACCAGCCCTACTGGCTGCTGCAGGGCCACAACCTCTGGCCGGACGAGGCCCTGCCGGAGCTCAAGGCCGCCGCCATGGCCTGGGCCGAGCTGATGTCCGAGGTCGGCATGGAGCTCCTGCGCGGCATCGCCGTGGCCCTCGGGCTGCCGGAGGACCACTTTGATGAGCCTTTCGGGGATGAGCCCGCCTGGATGGGCAAGCTGGTTCACTACGTTGGCGGCGTGGTGGAGGCAGCCGGCGATCAGGGTGTGGGCTCCCACGCCGACTACGGTTTTGTCACCCTGCTGCTCCAGGACGAGGTAGGCGGCCTGGAGGTACTGCCGCCGGGAACCACCGAATGGGCACCTGTTGAGCCGATTCCGGGGGCACTGGTGGTGAACCTGGGCGAGATGCTGGAGGTGGCCACGGAGGGCTACCTGGCCGCCACCATCCACCGGGTGCAGGCACCGCCGCCAGGTGTGGACCGCTACTCCGTCCCGTTCTTCTGGTCCCCGCGGCTGGACGCGGTTATCGACCCCGTGCCGCTGCCACCGGAACTGAAGGCGCAGGCACGCGGGCTCTCGGACGATCCGAACAACCCCATGCTCGCTTCATTCGGACTGAACATGCTCAAAGGCCGCATGCGCGCGCACCCTGACGTCACCGAGCGGCACTACCCGGAACTGATGCAGCGCTGACACCTGGTCCTGCGCGGGCTCATGGGTCCAGTCAGAGGTTGTATTTCCATGCCTGCTGCGCGGGGCAGACGTTCATCACCACATCGAGGCCAGCGGCTTGCGCCCGTTCGGCCGCGGCCTCGTCAATGACACCCAGTTGAAGCCATACTGCCTTGGCACCGGCCGCGATCGCCTGGTCAACCACCGCGCCGACTTTCTGCGAATTCACAAAGCAGTCGACAACGTCGATAGGCTGCTTTTCTGCGGGGATATCGCCGAGGGTGCGGTACCCCGTTTCGCCGTGCACGGCATCTCCCGGCAGATTTACGGGGATGATCTCCATCCCCAGCCGATCCCGAATGAAGAGTGACGTATCGTACGCAGCGCGCCACTCATTGGTCGTCAGGCCCACGATGGCCCAACGCCCTTTGTTTCGCATGAGGCGCTCTATAACAGCAGGATCGTTGGTGTGGCCCATGTCTCCAGCCTACGCCGCTTTCCCAGAGCACCGGTTGCCGAATTTGTGGCAGGTCTGCACGCGTCCTCAGGCATGTGAACGAACATTACGCGGCGTGAGTGGTGATTTGGCTTGCTTGATTCAGATCAGGTCTAGTAGGTAGTGACCATCCCGAGCGGCCGAGAGACCTGGATCGATGAAGCCGCAGCAACCCTGGTCAGCGGGCGCCCCCACGGCACGCGCTGATAGCAAGGAAAAAGCCTTGGGTACGCGGAACTGACCACTCCGCTAAGAGGCTGAACTCCGTAGGGTGCTACTGCCAGGACCGATGGAGTGATCCCATGCCAGCAGTCCTGATTTCCGAGTGTGCCGCCGAGCCGAGCGGCGCCTCCCCCACCCATGGCCTTCCCTCCCGACGACTCGCCAGTGAAGAAGGCTGTTCCGTGAGCCGCCAGAGGTTCCTGATGGGCCATCCGGAACCCCTTCCTGCTGGCATCAGTGTTGCGGATGAGTGCGCTGCAGCCGCTCCCGCAACAACGGCAGACGCTGCCCAGACGGGTGCCGCTCCGGCACCCGCTCCGGCAACGGGATGGTCTCCCGCCGGAGTCCTTTCCAGGAACTGGGCGCGTCTGCCCCTTGGCATGATCATCCCGGACGCCCTCCTGGGCCTGAAACAGAAATGGGCGGTAAAACGATGGGCCTGAGCACCGTAGACGCGGTTGAAGCCGCACAAGCCAAGCACCCCGCCACCGAGGCCGAGCGCATCGCCTTCTGGGAGGACGCTGCCCGGCGGCTCGAATGGGCCCAGCCGTGGCACACAGCCCACACATTCGAAAAGGCGGTGCGCCTCAGCGGCCCGGACGTCCCTGCCGACGAAGCGGAATACTCCGTTCCGCATATCGAATGGTTCGCCGGCGGCCGCCTGAACGTGGCCTACAACTGCGTGGACCGCCATGTGGAGGCCGGCCGCGGCGACAAAGTGGCCCTCTACTTCGAGGGCGAGCCGGGCGACCGCCGCGCCATCACCTACGCCGAACTCCAGCGTGAAGTCGCCAAGGCCGCCAACGCACTCCTCGCTCTGGGCATCACCAAGGGCGACCGGGTGGTCATCTACCTCCCGGTCATCCCCGAAACCATCATCATCACCCTCGCCGTGGCACGGATCGGCGCCATCCACTCCCTGGTATTCGGCGGCTTCTCCGCTGAAGCGCTGAAGTTCCGCGTCGAGGACACCCGGGCCAAGCTGCTGGTCACCACGGACGGCCAGTTCCGCCGCGGCGTCGCAGTGCCCGTCAAGGACAACGCCGACGCGGCGGTTGCCGGGGACAACGCCATCGAGCACGTCCTGGTGGTCAACCGCACCACCCCGGCGGACCAGCTCGCTGCCGTTTCCATGACGGAAGGCCGCGACGTCTGGTGGCATGACGCCGTCGGAACTGCCCCGGACGTCCACGAGCCGGAGGCGTTCGACGCCGAAACCCCCCTGTTCATCATGTACACCTCCGGAACCACGGGTAAGCCCAAGGGCCTGGTCCACACCTCCGGCGGCTACCTCACTCAGGCGTCCTGGAGCTACGAGCACCTGTTCAGCAGCCCTGATCCCGCCCTCCGGGACCAGGATGTGCACTGGTGCACGGCGGACCTTGCCTGGGTCACCGCGCACACCTACGAGATTTATGGACCGCTCTCCAACGGCGTCACCCAGGTGATTTTCGAGGGCACTCCGAACACCCCGCACCCGGGCCGGCACTTCGAAATCATCGAACGCTACGGCGTGACGCAGTACTACACCGCGCCCACCCTGGTCCGCTCCCTCATGGGCTGGTTCCCGGACGGCGTGCCGGATACCTACGACCTGTCTTCCATCCGCCTGCTCGGCACCGTGGGCGAGGCCGTCAACCCCGAGGCGTGGCGCTGGCTGCGGCAGAACGTGGGCGCCGGCACTGCCCCCGTGGTGGACACGTGGTGGCAGTCCGAGACCGGGGCCACCATCCTCTCCCCCGCCCCCACAGACACCGACTTCAAGCCCGGGTGCGCGGCCCGCCCGCTGCCCGGGGTCAGTACCAGGATCGTGGACGACGCCGGCAATACAGTTCCGCCGGGCGTCCAGGGATTCATTGTGGTTGACGCCTTCGGGCCGTCGATCGCGCGGACCGTCTGGGGCAACCCCCAGCGCTACCTCGACTCCTACTGGCGGCAGTACGCCGAACAGGGCTGGTTCCTTGCCGGCGACGGCGCCAAGTACGACGCCGACGGCGACATCTGGATCCTGGGACGGGTGGACGACACCCTCAACGTGTCAGGCCACCTGCTGTCCACCATCGAGATCGAGTCCGCACTGGTATCCCACCCGGACGTGGTGGAGGCCGGAGTGTGTCCGGTGGCTGACGCCAAGACCGGGCACGCAATTGTCGCGTTTGTTGTACTAAAACGCGGCGTGCCCAGGGAAGTCGCCACCGAACTCCGTAACCACGTTGCCAAGGCGATCGGCCCGATCGCCAAGCCGCGCGACGTCGTCGTCGTTCCCGATGTGCCCAAAACCCGCAGCGGCAAGATCATGCGCCGGCTGCTGACCCAGCTCTTTGAGGGGACCGCCCTGGGCGACACCACCTCACTCCAGAACGAACCGGCGATAGCCGGAATCCAGGACGTCCTGCGCGAGCGGACCCTAGCAAAGGAAAATTCATGAATGACATCAGCAACGTTGCCCGTCTTTCCGAGCCGCTGAAATTCGCCTACTGGGTGCCGAACGTTTCCGGCGGCCTGGTGGTCTCCACCATCGAACAGCGGACCGGCTGGGACTTCAACTACAACAAGAAGCTCGCGCAGATCGCCGAGAACTCCGGCTTCGAGTACGCCCTGACGCAGACCCGCTACGCCGCCTCCTACGGTGCGGACAAGCAGCACGAGGCCACCTCCTTCAGCCTTGCCCTTCTGGCAGCTACGGAGCGGCTCAAAGTCATCTCCGCCGTCCACCCGGGCATGTGGCACCCCGGCGTGCTGGCCAAGTACATCATCACCGCGGACCACATCTCCAACGGCCGGGCCGCCGTCAACATCGTCTCGGGCTGGCTCAAGAGCGAATTCACCAACTTCGGCCTGGAATGGCTGGAGCACGACGAACGCTACGTCCGCACCGAGGAGTTCATCCGAGTCCTGCGCGGCCTCTGGACTGAGCAGGAGTACAGCCAGTCCGGGAAGTACTACAACATCACCGACTTCACCCTGAACCCGGCCCCGGTGGATGTTCCCGGCCGCGCCCACCCGGAGATCTTCTTCGGCGGAAATTCGACGGCGGCCCAGGCCACGGCGGGCCGGGTGGCCGACTGGTACTTCTCCAACGGCAAGGACCTGGAAGGCTTCAAGGAGAACATCGCGGGCGTCGTGGCCGCTGCCGGCGAAACCCGCCGCGGCACTGAAGGCACCCTCCCCGCACCCCGCTTCGGCCTGAACGGCTTCGTCATTGCCCGCGATTCCGAGAAAGAAGCCCGCGACACGCTCCGCGAGATCGTGGAGAAGGCACACAAGCCTGCAGTCCAGGGCTTCCGCGACGCCGTGCAGGAAGCCGGCGCGTCCACCAAGGACGGCAAGGGCATGTGGGCCGATTCGAGCTTCGAGGACCTGGTCCAGTACAACGACGGATTCAAGACCCAGCTGATCGGCACCCCGGAGCAGATCGCCGAGCGGATCGTCGAATACAAGAAGATCGGCGTCAACCTCTTCCTCACCGGTTACCTGCACTTCCAGGAGGAAGTGGCGGCATTTGGCCGGGACATCCTGCCGATCGTCCGCGAACTCGAAGCCGATCTGGCCCGCAGGAACGGCACGGAACTGGAACTCTCCGGTGCTGCTACTGAAAAGGTGGCTGTCTAATGTCTGACCGCAAATTCGGCTTCCGCACCCGCGCACTTCACGCCGGCGGCACGCCCGACGCCGAGCACGGCGCCCGCGCCGTCCCCATCTACCAGACCACGTCCTTCGTGTTCAAGGACACCCAGGACGCCGCCAACCTGTTCGCACTGCAGAAGTACGGCAACATCTACTCCCGGATCGGCAACCCCACCGTGGCCGCGTTCGAAGAGCGGATCGCCTCGCTCGAGGGCGGCATCGGCGCGGTGGCCACGTCCTCCGGCATGGCCGCGGAGTTCATCACGTTCGCCGCGCTGACGCAGTCGGGTGACCACATCGTGGCCGCGTCCCAGCTGTATGGCGGCACCGTCACCCAGCTGGATGTGACGCTTCGCCGCTTCGGCGTGGACACAACGTTCGTCCCCGGCACCGACCCCGCCGACTACGCCGCCGCCGTCCGGGAGAACACCAAGGCGATCTTCGTCGAGGTGGTGGCCAACCCGTCGTCGGAAGTCCAGGACCTTGAGGGGCTGGCCAGGATAGCGAACGACGCCGGCATCCCCCTTGTGGTCGACGCCACCTTGAGCACGCCCTACCTTGTCCGGCCCATCGAACACGGCGCCGACATCGTGATCCACTCGGCCACCAAGTTCCTCGGCGGCCACGGCACTACCTTGGGCGGCGTGATCGTCGAAAGCGGCCGGTTCAACTGGGGCAACGGCAAGTTCCCCACCATGACCGAGCCCGTGGCCTCCTACGGCAACGTTTCCTGGTGGGGCAACTTCGGCGAATACGGCTTCCTGACCAAGCTCCGCTGCGAGCAGCTGCGCGACATCGGCCCGGCACTGTCCCCGCAGTCCGCGTTCCAGCTGCTGCAGGGCGTGGAAACCCTGCCGCAGCGGCTGGACGAGCACCTGAAGAACGCGCAGGCCGTGGCCGAATGGCTTGAGGCCGATCCCCGCGTGGCGTACGTGAACTTCTCCGGACTGCCCTCGCACCCGCACTTTGAGCGGGCGAAGAAGTACCTGCCCAAGGGCCCGGGTTCTGTCTTCTCCTTCGGCGTGAAGGGCGGCCGTTCGGCCGGGCAGAAGTTCATCGAATCCCTGCAGCTGGCTTCGCATCTTGCCAACGTGGGCGACTCGCGCACTCTGGTGATCCACCCGGGCTCCACCACCCACCAGCAACTGAGCCCGGAGCAGCTCGAGTCCGCCGGAGTTCCCGAGGACCTGGTCCGGATTTCCGTGGGCCTGGAGGACATTGACGATATCCTCTGGGACCTGGACCAGGCCCTCACCGAGGCCTCAGCGGCCGTGGCTTCGGCTGACACAGCCACTGAAGACTTCACTCTCGAAGCCGATTCCTGCACGATCGGAGCACGCGCATGAGCAACGAAACCCGAACCTGGGAAGGCCCGTCCGCACCGGAGCGCCTGAACCTGCTGCGTGCAGCCAAGTCGATTGCGATCGTAGGCGCCTCGGACAAGCCGTCACGCGCCAGCTACTTTGTGGCTACGTACCTGCAGTCTTCCACGCGGTACAAGGTCTACTTTGTGAATCCCGTGGTCAAGGAGATCCTGGGTGAGCCGACGTATGCCTCGCTTGCCGATCTTCCCGAAAGACCGGACATCGTGGACGTCTTCCGCAAGCACGACGATCTCCCCGGCGTCTTGGAAGAGGCCATCGCTGCCGGGGCCAAGACCCTCTGGCTGCAGCTGGGTTCCTGGCATGAAGCCGTGGCCGCAGATGCCGAGGCCGCCGGGCTCAACGTGGTGATGGACCGCTGCGTGAAGATTGAGCACGCCCGGTTCCATGGCGGCCTGCACCTGGCCGGCTTCGACACCGGAGTGATCTCCTCCCGCCGGCAGCTTCTGTCCTGACAGGAGGTGCCCTTGGATCTTTCCGGGGCGCTACTGATTAGCGGTTGAACTTTTTCAGCCAGATGGAACCGGGGCCGGCACCGCTGGCCCCGGTTTTTTCTTTCGCTGACGGGTCGATGATGGCTGAGGCCACATTCCCGACGCCGGCGGGTGCTTCGGTCACTAGCTTCCCGGCTCCTTCGAGCACGTCGGCAGGGGCGCTCCCTGAATCCAGTTCGGGAGCTTTCTTGGCGGCCTTGTCATTCGCCGTTCCGGCACCGGTGGTGCCTGACGCGTTCCGGGACTCGCCCCTGTCGGCCGCTGTGTTGCCTGCCGCAGAATGACCAGCGCCTGAGTTGCCTGCACCCTGGTTCGCCGCATCATGCTTGTTGCTCCGCTCAGCAGGGCCCCGTGCCGCGTTTCCCGGCATTTCAGATTGAGACGCCGCCGATCCCTCACTGGCAGAGCCGCGCCCGGCATGTTCGGCATCCGTGGGTTCCGGCTCTGTGTCTCCCGGCTCGGCAGGCGCCGACGCGTCACCGGGACCAGGCCACAACGCAGGCGCCCCGGGCAGGCCGCCTGCGGCACCGCTGGCGGTAGGAGCCCCGGCGATGGTCCAGGCAGGAGCCCAGTCCTGCAGCATGTTCTGGATGGAAGAGCTGGCATGCACTTTCGGCGCGGAGGCGGTGGCGGCCACACCTGTGACACCCAGCCCCATCCCGGCGATGACGGCAAGGCCCACCGCTGCTGTCCGTTGCCTGCGGCGCAGCCGGTGGCGGGCCAGCGGGGTGATCTGCGCTGAGAGGAGGGCTGCCAGTTCAGGGCGGGGTTCGGGGACCGGCAGGGACGACGCGAAGGCGCCGAGCGAGAGCAAGGCGGAGCGAAGCTCCGGGTCGGTTTCGCCGGCGTCGAGCAGCATTTCGTCCACGGTGCTCAGCAGGGCGCTGGTGTTGACGGTCATGGCGTCACGTACTCCTTCACTGCGGCCTGCTCGCGCAGCCGGATCAGCGCACGGCGCTGTAGTTGTTTGACTGCGCCGTTGCTTTTTCCCATAACCTCTGCGGACTGCTCCAGGGTCAGGCCGGCGATCAGGCGGAGGGTCAGGACCTCGCGCTGCTCGTCCGGCAGGACGCTGAGGAGGTCCTGCACTTCCTGGGGGGAGATGCGCTCCATGGCTTCAGTTTCGGCTGATGACTCCTCGCGCCCGTCCAACTCGGCTTCGAACGGAAGCTCAATGGGGGCGCGCCGACGGCGCCGGTGGTCGTCCACCATCCGGGCGTGGGCCACCGAGAAGACGAAGGTCCGCAGGCCCGTCACGCCACCGGTGACTGTTTCCAGCCGCGGCAGGACGGCGAGGAACACTTCCTGCATGACAGCCTCCGGATCTTCTACCCCGCGGGCTGTGAGGTAGCCCAGGACCTGTGCTGCGTAGGTTCGGTACACAATGCTGAAAAGCTCCGGTTCCCGGGCGCGCGCACGCAAAGCATCATCTGTCAGCGCATCGATCACGGACGTAGGGCCTTCGTTGGGGGGACGGTGTCCCCGCTAACTTTACCCTCCGGTAACCACGCGGCCCCGGAGCAATGCGTGCACCTGCGAGGAACAAAAGAGCCAGTCTGAAACCTGATGGGGGACAAGTTTCAGACCGGCGCTTCATAGGGGTAATCGTTCCGGGCCTGCCCAGGGTTACGCGCTGTCACAAAAAACTTGGAAACTTTTCGAATTGCTGAGTGTTCGGCGCGCAGAGCTGTGGACGTTTTAGACGGCACCCGTCCAGCGAGCCCCGGAAACCCGGCCCCGCACTGCGTTGAAGTGGGCGAAGGCGCGGACCCGGCTGACCGGGACAAGCTGCTCGCCGCAGGCCGGCTCAGAAGCAGCAGGAGCCACGGCGGGCTGCACTACCACCGGGGCGGGTCCAGGCGTGCGCTGGTCCCGCGACCGGGCAGACAGGTCGGTGACGAGCCCCGTGCCTGCGCACTCCCGGACGGCAGCAATGCCGGCGGCCACGGCGGACCGGTCCCGGAAACCACCGGACACCGCCATCACCGCGCCGTCCGGTGCCTTGAGCCGGAACCGAAACTGTGAATCAGCATCGAGAAAAACTTCAAACATGCCGGCCATAACAAAATCCTTCCGGTTCGGCCGGTCGCTTCCGGCGTCGTCATTGCCACTTGCTAGCCCGTACATGGACCTGCGCCGGCATCGCTGCCGTGAGGTTGAACGGGCTGGTGATCAGTTCACCTCGGTATTAAAAGTCTGCTGGCCGCGGCTGCACCCCTACAAGACCGGCACCGTTAACCCTGTGTAAATTGCATCCATCCTCAGCGCCCAGGCCGCGTCCTCCCCGCACAACGACGGCGGCGGACCACCCCCTCAGGGTGACCCGCCGCCGTCGAACGTCCCCACCCGCTCCCTAACCTCGCAAGCTCGGCCAGGGAACCCAGCGGGCGTGGGCCCACATGTCAGTCGTTGATGAGGTCGTGGACCACGATGGTCTGGTCCCGGTCCGGGCCAACGCCGATGGCCGAGAAGCGGGTGCCGGAGAGCTTCTCGAGTGCCAGCACGTAGTTGCGGGCGTTCTCCGGGAGGTCCTCCAGGGTGCGGGCGCCGGTGATGTCCTCGGTCCAGCCGTCGAAGTACTCGAAGATGGGCACGGCGTGGTGAAACTCGGTCTGCGTCATGGGCATTTCGTCGTGCCGGACGCCGTCAACGTCGTAGGCGACGCAGACCGGGATCTGTTCAATCCCGGTGAGGACGTCCAGCTTGGTGACGAAGTAGTCCGTGAAGCCGTTGACGCGGGAAGCGTGGCGGGCCAGGACGGCGTCGTACCAGCCGCAGCGGCGCGGCCGCCCGGTGTTCACGCCGAACTCGCCGCCGGTCTTCTGCAGGTACATCCCCATCTCGTCGAAGAGTTCCGTGGGGAACGGGCCTGCGCCGACACGGGTGGTGTAGGCCTTGATGATGCCGATGGAGCGCGAGATGCGGGTGGGCCCGATGCCCGAGCCAACGGACGCGCCGCCTGCGGTCGGGTTGGAGGAGGTAACAAAGGGGTAGGTGCCGTGGTCCACATCCAGGAACGTCGCCTGGCCGCCTTCCATCAGAACCACCTTGCCCTCATCGAGGGCGTTGTTCAGGACCAGGGTGCTGTCGATCATGAGGGGACGCAGGCGCTCAGCGAAGGAGAGGAAGTAGCTGACGATCTCCTCCACCACAACGCTGCGGCGGTTGTAGACCTTGACCAGGAGTTCGTTCTTCTGGCGCAGGGAGCCTTCCACCTTCTGGCGGAGGATGGACTCGTCGAAGACGTCCTGGACTCGGATGCCCAGGCGGGCCACCTTGTCCATGTAGGCCGGGCCGATGCCACGGCCGGTGGTGCCGATGGCGCGGCTGCCGAGGAAGCGCTCGGTGACCTTGTCCAGCACCTGGTGGTAGGGCGCAACCAGATGAGCGTTGGCGGAAACGCGGAGGTTGGACGTGTCCGCACCGCGGGCCTCCAGGCCGTCGATTTCCTGGAACAGTGCTTCGAGGTTCACCACGCAGCCGTTGCCGATGATCGGAACCGCGTTGGGGCTCAGGATGCCGGCCGGAAGGAGCTTGAGCTCATACTTCTCACCGCCTACGACGACGGTGTGCCCGGCGTTGTTCCCGCCGTTCGGCTTGACGACGTAATCAACACGGCCGCCGAGAAGATCGGTGGCTTTGCCTTTTCCTTCGTCGCCCCACTGGGCTCCTACGATCACGATTGCTGGCATGGGATCCTCCCCCATTCGTTCGGGCCGCACAGTTTGTCCACCGAAGTGGCAGATCCGGCACGGCACCGTTCATGAGAATGCCCCGAAGGCAACCACCCGGCTGGGCCGCGACGGCGGCCAGCCACGCAAGAGTTCCGGGGCTCTTACCACCCAAGTTTAGCCGATCACAGAATTTGTCCACTCGAGAGGCCGCCCGCGGCCCTTCGTGCATAGCAAAGGACCACGGGCGAACTGTACCCGGGGTGCTACTCGCTGTCCGCTTCCTCGCCTGGACGGGAGGTCTGGGTGGCCAGGCTGTCCCAGAAGGAAGTGTCGGCGTCGGCAATCGACCCGTCCGCGATGGCCGCCGCCGTGGCAGTCAGCGTAGTCACCGTCTGCTTGATCAGGTAACCGTTGCTGCGAAGCCCGAGCGCGTAGCCGTCCAGATAGTGGTCCGACATCCCCCGCATTTCAAAGAGCAACGTGGCGATCCCGTACTCCACTGCAATGCCGTTGCGGCTGATGGTCTCGGCACTGCCGCCCACGTACTTCCCCAAGTGGCCCCAGCCTGTGGAGTCAACGTTGCCGAAGACCACGGCGCCCAACTGCTTGGACTTTGCCACGACAGCCGGATCGGCGTTGGGGGTCGTGGGGTAAAGGATGGACCCGGATACGAGCTTCCCGTCGCGTTCGCTTCGCGCGCCCTGATGGTGGAGGTCAATCATGTAGTCGATCTTGTACTTGCTCATGACGTTGTTGTGCAGAGCCTGCGTTTCGGGCTGCACCTTGGCCACATGGTCCCGGTTCAGGTCCACCTCCTCGGCGTTGTACCGCGTCATGTTGCGGTCGCCTTTGGCCAGGTAGTCATCCAGCGGAAAGTTGACGTCTCCCATGGCACCGTCTGCGTTGAGCATGGGAACAATCAGGATGTTCACTCCCTTGAGGATGTCCCCCGACTTTCCGGTACCGAGATGCTTGACAAATTGCAGGGCGCCCTCGGTGGTGAGCTGCTCATTGCCGTGTTGCTGGGTCAGATAAAGAATGGTGGGCTTGGCCGGGTCCGACAGGTATTTCACCAAGTGAATATCCCGTCCCTTGACAGTCTGGCCAATCACTTCGAGTTCCATGGCGGGCTGCCGGGCGTCCTGATCCTTCAGGAAGGAGACCATCTCGGCATAGGTCGAGAGCTTGGACGTGGTGATCTGACCATTGCCGTCATAATTGGGCCCTTCGCCCACGGCGTTTGCCAGCGGAGCCGGGGCGGCCAGGGCCGCGAGCGTCAGGGCTCACGAAACTGCCAGTGTCCTCATGGTTGCCAGGGTTTTCATCACAGTGCGTTACCTCTTTCGAGTGCATTAGGGTGCGCCGGCCGCGACATTATCGTTGCGGACCGGGACAGCAGCCAACCAAGCTATACGAGATAAGTCAACGACCTTGACAACCCTGGCTAGATTCCTCCCCGTCGTATCAAAACGTCGCCGGCCCGGCGTTTCGTTTCGCTGGGCTTGGTAGACTGATAGAGATCGACTAGGAATCGGTCCACACCACATTTCAAACCATCCCGGATTTGCCGCGCCCTACCGCGCCCATTTCCGGGCTGGCGCAGCACCGAGCCCCGCAGGAGACATTGCACTATATGACAGCCCTGGCCCCCGAATCTTTCCGTGAACAGCTCCTGAGCCGCCGTTACGAGCCCAACGTTGCCGGCGTCAACGAGCTGTGCGATTCCCTGCAGAGCGTCAAGCCCCACACCGAAGTTCCCTACGTCGACCCCATGCACGACGTTGACGAATGCCGCATCATCAGCCTTTACTCCAACATCGGTGAGGCCGACCCCTCCGGATTCATCACCGCCGGCGACGACGACGCCGCCACCCGCATGCTCGGCATCCAGTGGAAGCTGGGCCTTCGTCCGGAGTTCGTGATGCCGTGGAACGTCCACCCATGGCATACGCCCGGCGAGGTCAACGGCAAGTTCACCCCGGACCAGATCTCCGCAGGCCTCAAGCCGCTGCTCAAGTTCCTGGCTCTGGTCCCCCGCGCCTCCGTGATCGTGGCACACGGCACCGAAGCCAACCGCCTGGCCAACCTGCTGCTGAAGACCGAGGTGCCCATGATCTGGCGCCGCGGGCTGAAGACCTACAAGGTCCGCTCCCTCAGCGGCCGAGCGTTCGCCGGAACCCCCGCCCGCCAGGAGCAGTACCTCGAGGAAATGCGCGTCGCCTACGCCGACGCCATGGCCCGCACCGGTCTGGTCAAGGCTGCTAGCTGACCTAAAACGGTACGACGGCGGGCGGTTACCTTTCAGAAGAAAAGGTGACCGCCCGCCGTCGTAATTTAACAAACAACGCGGGGTCACATCCTGCCCAAAAACGGTGGTTTATCGGGCGGGAAGTGACCTCGCGTTGCTCTTCGCCTTACTTCGCTTCGATGGCTGCCTTCGCGGCCGGGTCCGAGTCGTTCAGGAACTTCTCGATGCGTTCCGGCTCTTCAGCTTCGCCGATGGCGGCGGAAGCCCGGCCCAGCGAGTAAAGCGCCCGCAGGAACCCGCGGTTGGGTTCGTGCTCCCAAGGGATGGGGCCTACGCCGCGCCAGCCGTTGCGGCGCAGAGAGTCCAGGCCACGGTGGTAGCCAACGCGGGAGTATGCGTAGGAGTCGATGGTGCGGCCCTCGGCCCACGCCTCCTCCGCCAGGACAGCCCACAACAGCGACGACGTGGGGTGCTTCTCCACCAGGTCCAGGGCTTCCTGGCCGGCTTCCAGCTGCTGGTAGACGTCGGTCTCGGCAGGCAGGAGCGTAGGCTCCGGGCCCATCAGGTTCTTGCGGAACTCGTCGGACATATTTAGAACGTCTTTCCGGCGGAACCGAGCTGCTTGGTTGCCTCGACGACGCGGGCGGACAGGCCGGCTTCGGCGGAGGCACCCCAGACACGCGGATCGTAGAGCTTCTTGTTGCCCACCTCGCCGTCGACCTTCAGCACACCGTCGTAGTTGCGGAACATGTGATCCACCACCGGACGCGTGTAGGCGTACTGGGTGTCGGTGTCGATATTCATCTTGATCACACCATAGGAGACAGCGTCAGCGATCTCCTGGTCGGAGGAACCCGAACCGCCGTGGAACACGAGGTCGAAGGGGCTGTCCTTGCCCAGCTTCGCTCCCACCTGGGCCTGGATGTCCTTAAGGATCTCCGGACGCAGCTTCACCCCGCCCGGCTTGTACACACCGTGCACGTTGCCGAAGGTCAGGGCCGTGATGTAGCGGCCGTTCTCGCCGGCGCCGAGGGCCTCGATGGTGGCCAGGGCGTCCTCGACCGTGGTGTACAGCTTGTCGTTGATGGCGTTCTCCACGCCGTCTTCCTCGCCGCCCACAATGCCGATTTCAACTTCGAGGATCATCTTCGCCGCAGCCGTACGCTCCAGCAGCTCACGCGCGGTACTCAGGTTCTCATTGAGCGGCTCGTGCGAACCGTCCCACATGTGCGAGTTGAAGATCGGGTTGCGGCCGGCCTTGACCTCGGCCTCCGAAGCTGCCAGCAGCGGCAGGACAAAGCCGTCCAGCTTGTCCTTCGGGCAGTGGTCCGTGTGCAGGGCGATGTTGACGTTGTAGTTCTGGGCAACTTCACGGGCGAACGCGGCGAAACCAAGCGAACCGGCCACCATGTCCTTGGTAGCAGCACCGGACCAGTAGGCGGCACCGCCGGTGGACACCTGAACAATGCCGTCGGACTCAGCCTCGGCGAAGCCGCGCAGTGCGGCGTTCAGCGTCTGCGAGGAGGTGACATTGACGGCCGGGAATGCATAGCCGCCGGCCTTCGCGCGGTCGATCATCTCGGAGTAGATCTCTGGGGTTGCAATGGGCATGCTGACTCCTATGCTGAATTTTCGTCTATGGGTTGTGACCCTGGAGTAGACCTCTTACGGCTAGCCACCATCCTAGCCATTTCTCTGCAGCGGCAGTGTTTCCGGTCACGCGGGCGGGTAACACTCGCGCTCACACCCTGTGCCGAGAGTGCACTTCGCGCTAATGTCCGGCGCCACGACCAGCGCGAAGTGCGATCTCGGCGCGGTACGCCAGGGCGCTGCGCACCTTGCCAACGACGCCGGGCCGGTCACCCGTAAGATCGATCCTCGAAACCCGGACCTCGTACCACCCATAGCGGGCGGACACCTCGGCCCGGACGATGTCCTTTTGATACTGGTCCTCGCGCCCATGGTGTTCTCCGTCGTATTGCAGGGCGATCCGGTGATCGGGATACGCCGCATCGGGCCAGAGGACAGGTAGCCCCGAATCACCGCGAACGATGTGGTTCAGAACAGGTTCGGGCAGCCCTGCCATCACCAGGGCCAGACGCATCCTGCTTTCGGGGACGGAGTCGACGCCCACACGGATCAGCTCAAGCGCCTCGCGGGCCTTCCGGATTCCACGCAACCCCGGGTACCGGCCAACGATGTTGCGCAGCTCCTGAATTCTGCATATGGCATCGCGAGGGAACGGAAAATCCTCCCCATGACTGCTCACCAGGTAGTCCCCTGCTATCACCAGATCATCCACAGAATTGCGCATAGAGGCCAGGTCCAGCCACGTCCTGGCCGGTGTGGTGAGCCGGACGCCGTCGCACTCCATCACCTCATCCGGTGCCAGCGTCAGGAGGTGACCCGCCACGTTGGCCCTGCGCGGAGCAGCGAACCCGCGGCGCCGCGGCAGATGGATACGCCAGTCGCCTTCCTGCGGAGCCGGCACCGGCATCCCTATCACCCGCGCGGCTGAGCACAGCACCAATATGGATGTGTCATCCACGTCTGTATACGCCCGCACAGCGTCCGCACCGGAAGGCTGTGCGGCCAGTGGAATCCGTATCCCGCGGGACACCGGAAGGAGATCCTTGGCCCTGGTCCGGGTGCGTGTCACGCCGGCTTTGTCCGACGTCCGCAGAGCAAAGGCCACGCCCTTCAGCTGGTCCGGCAACTCGGCTTTGCGCATGCACCCAATTGTTGCCCTGATGCTTTACCCACGCAGGAGTTATCCACAGCCCCGGGTGCTCCGGTGCACCGAGAGTGCACTTCGCGCTGGTGCACCGCGATTCGACTAGCGCGAAGTGCACTTTCGACGGGGTTTCGGAGGGCGGTGGTAGGGGTGATGCGGGCTAGGACACGGGCTGGTTGAACACGTGCCGGCGGATCCAGGCGTGCATCGCTATGGCCGCCGCCGAAGCAGCGTTGATGGAGCGGGTGGAACCGAACTGCTCGATGGAGAGGGTGGCCAGCGCGGCGTCGTGGACTTCCGGGGTCAGCCCTGGCCCCTCCTGGCCGAACACCAGCACGCAGTCCCTGGGCAGCTCGTACGTCTCCAGCGGCACGGAGTCCGGGAAGATGTCGATCCCAATAATCGCCAGCCCCTCCCCCTGCGCCCATGCCACGAAATCCTCCACTGTGGGGTGGTGGCGGACGTGCTGGTAGCGGTCGGTGACCATGGCTCCGCGGCGGTTCCACCGGCGTCGTCCGATGATATGCACTTCCTTGGCGAGGAATGCGTTGGCGGTCCGCACCACGGTGCCGATATTCATGTCGTGCTGCCAGTTTTCGATGGCGATGTGGAAGTTGTGCCGCTTGGAATCGAGGTCCGCCACGATCGCGTCGTGCTTCCAGTACCGGTACTGGTCCACCACGTTGCGCCGGTCCCCGTCCGCCAGCAGCTCGTGGTCCCATTGAGCGCCTTCGGGCAGCTCGCCTTCCCAGGGCCCGACGCCGACCTCCGGCTTTGGCGCGTATTCCTCCTCAGGCTCCGTCTTTCCGAATGCGTGCGGATCGGCTGGGGTCCCGGGCGTTTGATTCACCCCTCAACACTAGACTGGTGCACTGGAGCATTCATCACCTGTGGAGGTAAACGTGGCAGAAGCAGACGAGGTAGCAGGAAACCCTGCGGTGTACCGCAGCGGACAGGAGATTGAATGCTGGCTGACGGACATGGACGGCGTACTGGTCCACGAAAACCATGCCGTACCGGGCGCCGCAGAACTGATCCAGCGTTGGGTGGACACATCCAAGCGATTCCTGGTGCTGACCAACAATTCGATCTTCACGCCGCGCGACCTGGCGGCCCGGCTCCGTGCCTCCGGGTTGGAGATTCCCGAGGAGAACATCTGGACGTCCGCCCTGGCCACCGCGCAGTTCCTCAAGGACCAGGTGCGGGGTTCCGGTTCGGGAAACCGCGCCTACACCATCGGCGAAGCAGGGCTGACGACGGCGCTGCATGAGGCGGGCTTCATCCTCACCGACCAGGACCCGGACTTTGTGGTGCTCGGCGAAACCCGCACGTATTCCTTCGAGGCAATCACCATGGCCATCCGACTTATCCTGGCCGGGGCCCGCTTTATTGCCACCAACCCGGACGCCACCGGCCCGTCCAAGGACGGACCCATGCCCGCCACGGGTGCCATCGCCGCGCTGATCACGAAGGCCACCGGCCGGGAACCATACATTGTTGGCAAGCCGAATCCCATGATGTTCCGTTCCGCGATGAACCAGATCGACGCCCATTCCGAAACCACCGCGATGATCGGCGACCGGATGGACACTGACATTGTTGCCGGCATGGAGGCCGGGCTGCACACGGTGCTGGTGCTCACCGGCATCACGCAGCGCGAGGATATTGCTGCTTTCCCGTTCCGGCCCAATCAAGTGCTGAATTCCGTGGCGGACCTGAAGAACCAGATTTAGAAGATGCTCACCCTCGAGCCCCCGCGGGGCAACGGGAAGAACTCGTCCATCAGCTTATCCACGATGGGCCGGTAGACGAGCGGACTCCAGCCCGGGCTCGCGTGGGCCGGAAGGGCACCTACGGTCTGCAGGTCCGCGGAAACCATGCGGGGGGCGAACACGGCGGACCACGCGTTCCTGGCCCCCTGGTACCGGACCGTGCGGTCATTCGGGTTGCCGATGTACGCCATCCGGGCGCCGCCCAGCTGGTCCACAAAAAGGCTGCCGTCGAAGTGGTAGATATACGCCGACTCCGACTGGATCAGCACGCTGGACGGCGCGATCGGAGACAGCTGCTCCCACGACTGGTCAATGATCTGGCGCCATGTCCGCTCATCTTTGTGGATAACGCGCTCCCCCAGCTCGTAGCTGCCACGCAGCACGGAGGGAAAACGAAAGCCGCTCTCGTAGAGGAACACCACGCCGTCGAACCAGCTCTCGTCCAGCACGTCGCTCCGGCTGTACGGGCTGGAGTCCAGCAGGATGAACTCGACTTCCACTCCGTGCAGTTCCCGAAGCCGCGCGGCTACTTGCGTGGCCACCATGCCGCCGAAGCTGTGCCCGTAGAAGTAGAGCTTGGTGAGCTTCTTTGCACGGACGTGTTCAATGACCGCGCTCACCACCTGGTCGATATCCAGCCCCTGGTTGGAATAACCGACGGCGGCCAGCATCCCTCTCTTGTTCAACGCCCCCCGCAGGGCGTTCAGGATCCACTGCGCCTCTTCCCAGCTGGTCTTGAAGCCCGGGAAGAGGAACCAGCTGGCATTCGGGTAGTAGGCGTCCGCGAAATCGTCCGGCACCTGCAGGATCCTGTTGACCCGCCGTTCTGCCTGCACCCGGCGGGTGAAGAGCATGTCCGCCGCGAGCACGGTGGAGGCACCCGCTCCGGCGAGGAACCCGCGGCGCGAAAACCGCTTGAGGGCAGCGGCGTCGGCAAGCAGCCGGGCTTGGTGCACCCCTGGCTGCCCGGGCCTTTCCAGCGGTTCTGCTTCCTCTCGGTACGGCACATCTCTACCGTAGCCACAGGAGAAGCCGCCCACGCAACCCGGTTTCCCCTTGACCGGGAGCCGGGCGGGGACAAAGCGGCGTTAGCTTGCGGCTTGCCGTTCCTCGGCTGGGTTCAACAGCTCAGTGAGCGGGGTCCGCCGCAGAATTTCCTCGCCGATGTCGTTGTACCGGCCAAGCAGGTCCGGGCCGCCCACAGCCTCCGGGTCATCAAGCAGCGAAAACACTTCGTCGCTGGCGGCGTAGAGTTCGTCGTCGGAGTAGTCCGCCAGTGGGCGGATGGCCAGCGGCACCGGTAGCGGCTCCGCGTCCGACAGGCTGGGAGCGTTAAAAGCAGCGGCGTATTCTGCCTCGAGTACCTCAGTGATTTCCCGTATCGGGACTACGGTGTTGCCATCCGGCTGCTCCGCTTCCGTACCGGTCAGCAGCAAGGAAACGCCGCCACCAAGAGTGACTGGCGCGCCTTCCATGGTGTTCAAGTCCGTGCGAAGGCCGGCCAGTGCCGTTGACTCCACCCGGGCGGCCCGGGACAGGTCAACACTGACGTAGGACTGGATTCCCCTGCTGCGGAGCGTCTGAATCATGTGGACGAGGGCTGGGCGCGATGCCTGGTCGAGGCTCCCGAGGACGTCAACCCGGACGGTGTCTGTGAGCTCGTCATGGTTGGTGGTGGCTTGCAGGCCGTCGCCGCCGTTTGAGGGGTGGTCCATAGGTACTCCAAATAAAGGGGGTGTCTATGGCCGACGGCTCAACCTCCGCAAGCGTAGCCTTCGGATTGACCCGGCACAAGCGCAGGCAGTGCGCGTTCAGACCGCCTGGGCCTGTTCCGGCTGCTGGTAGTGGGTGCGGGTGCCGGTTCCGCCTACGGAGTCCACGAGAGCCTTCGCAATGTCCCGAAGTTTGGTATTGCTGTTGCTCGAGGCATCAGTCAGGATCTGGACCGCGGCATCCTGGCTGCAGCGGTTCTGTGCCATGACGACGCCAATCGCGATGTCGATGATGGTGCGGGACTCCAGGGTGGCACGGAGGTTGGTGGCGTTGTCGCTGTGGGCTGCGCACCTGACCGCCAGCCGCAAGGCCTGGGAAATCTCCCGGGTAAAGCCACGGGCTTTGGCTGCGGCGCGTTCATCGAATTTATGCGGCACATCCGAATAAAGGTTCAGCGCAGCCCGGGCCTCGCCCTGAAGATTAAAGGGCAGCGAAAGCACGGAACGCAGCCCATGGGAAGCCACTGCGTCCGCGTAGGTTGGTCCCCACCGGTCCTCCTCGAAGAGGTCCGGCACGTTGACTTCGCGCTGCTCCTCGGCCGCGGTCAGGCATGGGCCCTGCGACAGCGAGTATTGGATTTCGTCTACGTCGCGGGCGTCGTCGCTGCTCCAGCCGATGGTGGCAGCCTTGCGGTCACGGAGGAGCGTAATTCCGCACAGGGCGTCATCGCCGTCGCCCGCCATCTGGTGCGCCGAAAACCTGGCGAGTTCATTGAGGAAATCCTCAAAGTCCGCACTTTCCAGGATGAGGTTCTGGATTTGTTCGGTGGTGTTCAAGGGTGCTTCGGGTGGGAGCATGGTGCACTTTCTCCAAATGGTGCGAAAAGGCCTGAGAATATGATACCGGCACCTCGGCTCCCCGACCCTCTTCCAACCCCTGGCTGTTAGGAAAGTCCCAGCTCGTCCTTGCCGAAGGCGAACAGGTACGGCACGCCGGTTTCGGCCTCGATCTTTTCCTTGGCCCCGGTGTCCCGGTCCACGATGACGGCCACAGCCACCACATTCCCGCCTGCCTTGCGGACGCCTTCGACGGCGGTCAGCGCGGACCCGCCGGTGGTGGACGTATCCTCGAGCACCAGGACTTTGCGCCCCTCGACGGACGGCCCTTCGACCTGCCGGCCCATGCCGTAGGACTTCTGGGCCTTGCGGACTACAAAGGCGTCCACGGGACGGCCGGCATCAACCGCCACGTGCATCACCGCGGTTCCCACGGGGTCGGCACCCATGGTCAGGCCGCCGGCGCACTCAAAGTCGATCCCGGCGTCGTCGGCCAAGGCCAGCATGACCTGACCCACCAGTTTGGAGGCTTCGTGGTGCAGCGTGATGCGGCGCAGGTCGATGTAGTAGTCGGCCTCGGCACCGCTGGAGAGGATCACTTTGCCGCGGACAACGGCAAGTTCCTTGATCAGTTCAAGGAGGCGGGCACGTGCGGCGGCGGCATCAAGAGGGGAAGTCATGGTCTCCAGTTTAGTGGTTTCCGGGTTTGTGACGGCGCGGCCCTGCGCCTCCCGCGGCCGAACGCGGCGCGCAAAGGCCGGTGCA
The DNA here is from genome assembly GCF_052113505.1 of Pseudarthrobacter sp. TAF60_1. Taxonomy (NCBI): domain Bacteria; kingdom Bacillati; phylum Actinomycetota; class Actinomycetes; order Micrococcales; family Micrococcaceae; genus Pseudarthrobacter; species Pseudarthrobacter sp. TAF60_1. Next base: position 100,692 of record NZ_JBFRDI010000008.1, on the reverse strand, counting down.
TGTTCGGGCCTGGGTCCGAAGGCGATCATCCGGGGCAGGAGCCGCCGCGCCAGCGGAACATGCCGGACCACAAAGAGCAGGAACGGCGGGACCCCTGTCCTCTTCCCGGTGAACAACGGAACGAACACTGCCCGGTGCATCACGCGTTGGACGGTTTGGACAACAACTGTGGGCATCCTGCGCCGCCGCTGCACCGCCGCCAGGTCCTTGACACTGACGTCGCGGCGGAGAAGTGCGGGAGCCAGCCGGGCTGCGGCCGCGACGGCATCCTGGATGGCAAGATTGATCCCCACGCCTCCGGCCGGTGACATGGCGTGGGCGGCGTCGCCGATGCACAGCAGCCCCTCCACGTACCACCGCCTCAGCCGGTCCAGCCGCACATCCAGCCAGTGAAGATCCTCAATCGAACGGATCGAGTCCACGCGGTCGGCCAGGTCGGGACGCAGGCCGGCAACCCGTTCCCTGAACCGTTCCACCCCTTCAGCCCGGATCCGCGCGTCCATTCCTTTCGGGCCGAGGTACCCCATCTGGTAGTAGTCGTCACGGAACAGGGCAATCATGGCTTCCCCGTCCCGGAACGCGGGAACGATCCCCGCAACCTCGCTCTTTTCCGAAGCAAGTCGCGGAAGCCTGAACCACCAGGTGTCGAACGGCACCGGGTACTCCTTCGGCTGGAGCCCGGCGCCGCGACGCAGCACGGAATGGCGTCCGTCGGCGCCCACCACCAGGTCCGCGCGGAGTGTCCCTTCACTGCCATCACGCGTCCGGTAGCGGACACCGGTGACGCGGCCGCCGTCGAAGATTAACGACTCGGCTTCATGCTCCATCAGCAGCGTGAAGGTCGGTTCGCGCGCAGCCTCGCCGGCCAGGAAGTTCAGGAAGTCCCACTGCGGCATCATGGCGATGTAGTTGTACGGGGGCTTCAAAGATGCGAAATCGCCGAAGGTGACCAGGCCGGCGCCCGGGACTGGAAGCGCAACGGTACTCAGCCGGCTCTGCGGAAGTTTGCGGAATTCGTCGCCGAGTCCGAGCTCGTCAATCAACCGGATCGTGGAGGCATGCACGGTGTCGCCGCGGAAATCCCGGAGGAAGTCGCCGTGCTTTTCCAGGACCGTGACTCTCACGCCCGCCCGGGCCAGCAGCAACCCCAGCATCATGCCCGCCGGGCCTCCACCTACAACAGCGCATGCCGTCCGCTCCATGCCCTAACGCTACGCCGGACACACCAAGGCCGCACGCTCAATTGATGCGCGTGCGGCCTTGGTGCGGTGCCTGGTTAGAGCCGGGTGTCGAATGAGTCGCAGAAGACGTTGTCGTTGAACGTCCCCTGGAACCCGGACTTGCCCATGATCTTTTCGATCGTGGCCCGGATGGCCTCCACCGAATCCGCATGCGTGTGGATAGCGGTCTTGACCATCGGCACGTCAATGAGGTGGTTCGGCTGGTTCAGTGACACCAGCACCGTGGGCACTTCCGTGACGTACCACGGGATTTCCGCCGCCATGGGAGTGGACCACTTGATGCGGATGGCCGCTTCCTGGGCAAACCCTTTGACGTTGGCGAACACAAACGCGGCGTCGTACTTGTCCGCGTAGTCCCCCGTGGCTTCCTCGGAAATGACGGACATAAAGTTGATGCCCGTCTCCCCCGCAGCCTCACGCTGGGCGGCCGTCTTGAACAGGTGCACCTCGAAGCCGGCTTTTTCCAGCTCGTCCTTGACCTTCTCCAGGTAGGCCAGCGGATCAGCCCGGGTAAAGTCCGAATCGCCGGAGATGCCGTACAGGCGGATCCGTTTGTGCGTTTCCGGCGTGATGGGCAGGTTGTGTGCGGTGTCCTTGACCAGGGTGACGGTCTTGTCCGCAACCTCGGCGGCCACGGCACGGTGCTCCGCGCTGCCGATCTTGGCCAACGCGTCGGTGGCCGGAACCAGCTCCTCGCGGGCCTTCAGGTGCAGCCCCAGCGAGGCCTTGAGTGCCAGGATGCGGCGCAGGGCGTCGTGCAGGCGCTGCTCGGTGATGACCCCGGACTTGTAACCGTCCAGCATGTAGCCGAAATCCTCCGCCGGGTTGCGGAAGAACAGGAACATATCGCAACCGGCGGCGATGGTGGCAGGGACCAGGTCCTTGCGCTTCATGGCCTGGGTCAGCCCGATCATCTGCGAGGCATCCGTGAGGATCAGCCCGTTGAAGCCAAGCTCGCCACGCAACAGGTCCTGGAGCAGCTCGGGCGCCAGCGTGGCCGGCTTGATGTCCGCATCTGCCAGGCCCGGGCGGAAGTGCCGGGACAGCTCCGGCGCACCGATGTGCCCGATCATGATCGACTGCACGCCGTGGCCGATCATTTCGCGGTACACATGCCCGTAGGTCTTGTTCCACTCCTCGTAGCCGAAGGTGTTGTAGGAGGTGACCACGTGCTGGTCGCGCTCGTCCACACCGTCGCCCGGGAAATGCTTCATGGCACAGGCCGTGGGTGACTCGCTGATGCCGTCGAAGTATTCCTTGGCGCGCTCCACGACGATCTCCGGCGTGTTGCCGAAAGACCGGGTGGAGATGACCGTGTTCCGCCAGTTGTAGTGGATGTCCACGATCGGAGCGAAGGCCCAGTTGCAGCCCAGTGCGGCGGTTTCGACGCCGGCCACCTGGCCCATCCGGCGTGCGATGGACTTGTCCGGGTGCGATCCGGCCTGCAGGTGCGTGGACACAAACGTGCCGTCGTCGCAGCTTCCGGCCCCACCCATTTCCGGGTTGGACGCCACCAGCAGCGGCACCTTGGACTTCGACTGGGCGTAACGGATGTGCTCCTGCACGGCGCCCGAGGGGCCCGGCCGGTAGCGCATGCCGCCCACGTGGTAGTTCTCCAGCACGCCGTCGAGGTACTCCGGGGAGTAATCGTTGTTGTGGTTGATGAAGAGCTGGCCGATCTTTTCCTCGAGCGTCATCGATTCCAGGGTGCTGTTCACCCACTCAACCGCTGCGTCATCGAGGTTGAACGGCGCGGCCTTGAGGTCGACGTCGAACTGGCGGCCCTGGGTGCCGGCGGCACCTGAGGCGCTGTCTGCTGAGCTTCCGACGGCGGGACCTCCGGCGGGTGCCTTCGCGGCGGCGATTCCTGCCAGGGCGTCGGCCACCACCTGGGCCACGGGCCCGGCGATGTCCACCACGATTCCTGCCTCATCGGCTTCCAGGGCTTCGAGTGTTGCGAGCTGCGATTCGAGCAGCCCTGCCGGCATGAAGTGCCCGGTGCGGCCTTCCAGCCGCGATCCGAGGACTTCCTTGCTGCCATGCAGGTGCAGGAACACCGTGTCCGGCGCCTGGGCGCGGATGGCGTCGCGGTAGCTCCGGCGCAGTGCCGAGCAGGCCAGGACCAGTCCGCCGCTTCCGGCGGCGGCAAGTTCCGTACCCACCCTGGCGAGCCACGGCCAGCGGTCCTCGTCGGTCAGCGGTGTGCCGGCGGCCATTTTGGCGACGTTCTCCACGGGATGGAGCGAATCGCCGTCGAGGAACGGTACACCCAGTTCCCTGGCCACCAGGTCACCGATGGTGGTCTTGCCGCAGCCTGAGACGCCCATGACGATGACACGGGGGCCGATCCGGCCCTCGGTGGATGTGCCGGTTTGGTTGTTGATCACCTGTGGTGCCTCACCAGTCATGGACAGTGCCGTCCACCAGGCGGTTGTACGGCAGGTAGGCCTGCTGGTACGGGTAGGCAGCTGCGGCTTCTTCATTGAATTCGACGCCGATGCCGGGCTTGTCGCCCGGGTGCAGGTATCCGTCCACGAAGGTCATGGACTGCTCGAAGACCTCGTTGGTCTTGTCCGAGTGCTGCATGTATTCCTGGATGCCGTAGTTGTGGATGGCCAGGCCCACGTGCAGTTGGGCGGCGAAGCCCACCGGGGAGATGTCGGTGGGGCCGTGGAAACCGGACTTGATCTGGTACTGGGCGGCGAAGTCCATGACCTTCTTCAGCGGGGAGATGCCGCCGAAGTGGGTGGATGCTGCGCGGACGTAGTCGATCAGCTGTTCCTTGATGATGGTCTGATAGTCGTACACGGTGTTGAAGATTTCACCGATGGCCAGCGGGGTGGTGGTGTGCTGGCGGACCAGGCGCAGGGCCTCCTGGTTTTCGGCGGGCGTGCAGTCCTCAAGCCAGAAGAGGTCGTACGGTTCCAGGGCCTTGCCAAGCTTGGCCGCCTGGATGGGGGTCATGCGGTGGTGTCCGTCATGCAGCAGCGGCAGTTCCGGACCGAATTCGTTGCGGACGGCCTCGAAAACGGTGGGCAGGTGGCGCAGGTAGGCGCGGGTGTCCCAGTCCTCTTCCACCGGAAACGCGCCGCGGCCGGCAGGCTCGTAGTCGTAGCGTTCGCCCGAGGCCTGAGCCTGGGCAGCCACACCGTAGACGGCTTTGATGCCCGGGACGGCGGTCTGGATGCGGACGGACTTGTAGCCCAGTTCCAGGTGCTCACGGACGGAGTCGAACAGCGACTCGATGTCCGAGCCTGAGGCGTGGCCGTAGGCCCGCAGGCCGTTGCGTGACGCACCGCCGAGCAGCTGGTAGACCGGCATGTTGGCCACCTTGCCCTTGATGTCCCACAGTGCCATGTCCACGGCGGCGATGGCCGCCATGGTGACCGGGCCGCGGCGCCAGTAGGAGCTGCGGTACAGGAACTGCCAGGTGTCCTCGATCCTGTGCGGATCCTTGCCGATCAGCAGCTGTGCCACGTGCTCTTTGAGGTATGCGGCAACAGCAAGTTCGCGGCCATTCAGCGTAGCGTCACCGATGCCGGTAACGCCGTCGTCCGTTGTGATGCGCAGGGTCACAAAGTTCCGGGACGGGCTTGTCACGAACACTTCAGCGGCAATGATTTTCACGGCAGTTCCTTTCGGGGGGCAACAGGTAAGTTGTTGGTGCTAGAGCTTTTGGCCTGAGGGCTTGCCGGCGTCAACAAGCGTGCTGACGTCAGCGGAGGCGGTGGGGGTGGCGTGGTTCTCGTCAGCCGGGCCGGCATACGCCGTTTTGGTGCGGCGGGCCTGGATTTCCTTGAGGATTTCCGCGTGCGTGGCATCTGTCAACTTGTACTTGGACATGACCAATACCGCAAGGATCACCATGACGGCGGGGAGTGCGCCGGCCGCCACCTGGATACCGAAGATGGCGTCGGGGGTCTGGGCAGCGCCGCCGGATTTGTAGCCGCCCAGTGCGAGGGCGTAGGCGGCAAGCGCGCCGCCGACGGCCTGGCCGGACTTGCGGGTGAACGAGAAGAGCGCGTAGGTGATGCCCTCGGTGCGGACGCCGGTCTTCCACTCGCCGTACTCCACGGTGTCGGCTTCCAGGGCCCAGACCACAATGTTGACGGCGAGGACACCCACCAGGCTGATGACGAGGCCGGAAAAACCGATCCAGACCCGGCTGGCAGGGGTGAAGAAGATAATCACGCCGCCTGCGATGGTGATCATGGAGGAGTAGATGTAGACGTTCTTCTTGCCGATGGTGCGGACCAGACGGGACATAAAGGCAGCGAGCACGAAGGTCAACGCCAGCTGGACGATGGAGAGTACCGGGTAGAGGTCCAAACGGCCGAGGACATCACGCAGGTAGTACAGCTGCACGGACGTGAGGGCCAGGTACCCGGTGAGGAAGAAGAAGGAGCTCAGGCACAGCATCATCAGGGGCTTGTTGGTCTTGAGGGTCTCCATGCTCTGCTTGAGCGAGACCTTGGGGACACTGCGGTGGACGCGTTCCTTGGCGGTCAGGGCCGTGAAGAAGTACAGCGCCGTTCCGATCACCACGAAGACCAGGGTGATGGTGGTGAACGTCTGCTGGAGGTCTGCGCCGGGCTTGATCAGCGGGGCGACAAAGATACCCAGGGCGGAGCTTACGGTCAGGGCGCCGACAAGCCGGGCGGAGCCGAGCTTTGCACGCTCGCCCGGATCCTGCGTCATTGCGCCGGCCAGCGAGCCGTACGGAATATTGACGAGGCTGTAGGCGAGGCCAAGGGCCGCGTAGGTGACGTAGGCGTACAGCAGTGCCCCGGATTCACCGATCTGCGGGACGGAGAACACCGCCACGCTCAGCAGGAGCAGCGGGATGGAGCCGAACATGATGAAGGGACGGAATTTTCCAAAGCGCTTGCTGTAGGTCCGGTCGACGATCCGGCCGGCAAAGACATCGGCGAAGGCGTCGAACAATCTGACGACAAGCAGCAGGGTTCCGGCGGCCGCTGCGGAGATACCGGCAACGTCGGTGTAGTACACCAGCAGGAACATGGTGGCGGTGGTGAATGCGAGGTTGTTAGCGGCATCGCCCGCCCCGTAGCCGACGATGCTGAGCTTGTTTAGCTTTTTCATGTTTGGGCTCCTTTACCCTTGCCGCCTTGGGGGCCGGCGAAATATTGAAATGCTATGAAGCCGTGAATCCTTGGCCATGCCTCAACCGGAAAATCCACATTGGACGGGGGCCGTCTCCTGAAACTCGTTGCCTGTAATCCTAGTCACTTGGCAATAAAATGGCAAGCGGTTGCCAGAAATTTCTATTGAAAATCCGAAACTGCACGTCAGCCGAAACAGCACTGCTCTGTCCAGGTTCCCGGACCGGGCAGTGCTGTTAGCGGACAGTGCGCTTACTTAACAACGCGCTGGTGCGGCGCCATGCCAAAAAGTCCGTTTAGGCGTCTGCCGCGAAACTCCCGAGCAGGCCGGCCACCAACTCCACCACGGCGTCGTCGGCAGCAACTGCCGGATCGATCAGCGCCAGCAACGCGCGCACACGCTCCGTGCCCGCGAGCTTATTGCCGTCCGCCACCTCAGCGGCGAGCGGATCGTGGAACGTCTCGGCAGCCGCGCTGAAATCCATCCACGCCGCGATCATGAGTGCGGCAGCAGCGCCGGACCTGCCCTGGGCGCGTTCGGCCAGCAGGACCGGCACCGCCCGCATGCGCAGCTTGGTGCTGCCGTCCATGGCGATCTGGGCAAGGTGGTGGGCGATGCGCGCGTTGCTGAAGCGTGCGAGCAGGGCGTCACGGTACGCGGGGATCTCCAGGTCAGCGCCGCCGGCGGCCGCGCCGGACAGGTTGACCTCGGCCTCGTCCCAGAAGCTCGCCACAGCTTTGCGGCACTCCGGGTCCGCCAGGGCTTCGGCCACGGTGGTGTGTCCGCGGAGCTGGCCGGCGTAGGCCAGCAGGGAGTGAGCGCCATTCAGGAGCCACAGCTTGCGGTTCTCGAACGGTTCAATGTGGTCAACGAAGACCGCACCGGCATCTTCCCAGCGTGGCCGGCCGGCGGGGAAGTCACCACTGAGCACCCAGTTGGTGAAGGGTTCGGCAACAACCGGGGAGTTGTCGTGGTACCCGCAGGCGGCCTCGACGGCGGCGACGTCGGCTTCCGTGGTGCGCGGCGTGATGCGGTCCACGGACGTGCTGACAAAGCTGACGTTCGCCTCAACCCATGCCGCGAGGTCGGCGTCCCAGGCAGCGGCCAGGCCGGTCACAGCGTTGTGGGCAACGGTGCCGTTGTTGGCGAGGTTGTCGCAGCAGACCACTGCGATTGGCCCGGCTCCGGCGGCCCGGCGGGCGGCGAGGGCGAAGACCAAGCGGCCCAACGGCGTCGACGGGTTCCCGCTGCCTGAAGTCAGCAGCTCAAGGTCCGCGGCGACGTCGGACGCGTTGGTATCGAGCTGCCCGTCGGCACCCAACCGGTACGCGGCTTCAGTGACCGTCAGCGTGACCATGGCGGTGGCCGGTGCTGCGACCAGTTCGGCGAGCCGCGGCACGTCCGCGCCGTCCACCGCTTCAACGATGCTTCCGACGACGGCGAACGAGTCGCCGCTGTCAGCGCGCTCCACGAGGGTAAAGAGGCCGTCCTGCTCGGCAAGTGCAACGGCAGCGTCCGGACGGCGGCCGGTGAAGGCCGCGATGCCCCAGTCCGCGGCGTCGCCGGCCTGGCTGGTGAACCAGGCCTGGTGCGAGCGGTGGAAAGCGCCGAGTCCGAGGTGGACGATCCGGACCGGTGGTTTTGCGGCCGCGTGCAGTGTCCGGTTCAGTTGGGGAAGCGCGCCGGGAGTGGCTGCCGCGCCGGTCTCTGCGGGGCTTGTCTGTTCGGGGCTTGTCTGTTCGGGGCTTGTCTGTTCGGCGGTCACAGTTTGAAAACCCTTCGCGGGGACGAATCGACGATGTCCACGATGATTTCGTGGGCACGCTCCTCACTGACACGGTGCTCGGCCACGAGGCGGGCAAGGAAAGCGGCTTCAATCCGGCGGGATGCGTCGTGGCGGGCCGGGATGGAGCAGAAGGCGCGGGTGTCGTCGATGAAGCCTGAGGAGCGGGAAAAGCCCGCGGTTTCGGTGACGGCGGAGCGGAACCGCAGCATCGCATCCGGGGCGTCCAGGAACCACCAGGGCGCGCCAAGGTAGACGGACGGGTAGAACCCGGCCAGGGGTGCCAGTTCACGGGAGAACACGGTCTCGTCCAGGGTGAACAGCACCAGGTGGAAGTCCTTGGCCGTGCCGAAGTCCTGCAGCAGCGGGCGGATGGCCTCCGTGTAGTTCACGGCGTAGGGGATGTCGTGGCCGGTGTCGGCGCCGAAAGCCTCGAACGTGGGCGTGTGGTGGTTGCGGAAGGAGCCCGGGTGGATTGTCATGACCAACCCGTCCTCCACGGACATGCGGCCCATTTCGTACATCATGTGGGCTTCGAAGGTGTTGCGGTCCGCTGCGGAGGCCTTGCCGGCCCGGGCGAGTTCAAAGATCCGCTCGGCCTCGGCACGGTCCAGCTTCAGCGTCGCGGGGGTGGCCACGCCGTGGTCGGCCGAGACTGCGCCATGTTCCACGAAGTAGTGGCGGCGGTTCTCCAGGGCCGTGATGTAAGCGCTGTAACCGCTGGCGCCGTCACCCGCCGCGTCGATCAGCCGGTCAACGTTGGCGGTCCAGGTCGGGTGCGCGATATTCAGGTACTGGTCCGGGCGGAAGGTCGGCAGGACACGGCCTTCGAAGGTGGGGTCCTCGGCGATCGCTTTGTGGCTGGCCAGGTTGTCCAGGGGATCGTCCGTGGTGGCCAGGACCTCGATGTTGAAGTCCTTGAAGAGCTGGCGCGGACGGAAACCGGGCTCAACGAGCTTGGCGGCGATGGCGTCATAGCTGGCGTCAGCGGACATGTCGCCAAGGTCTGCGCCGAGCTTGAAGACGCTATCGAACTGGGTGCGCAGCCAGTAGCCGGAAGCCGTGCCCTCGAAAAGCGGCCAGGCTTCCACGAAGGTGCGCCAGATGTTCCTCGATTCGGGGGTGGCGGCGCCGCCCGCGCGCAGTTTGTCCAGGGAGACACCGTTGGCGTGGATCAGTCGCGTGACGTAGTGGTCCGGGCTGACCAGCAGTGCCGCTGGATCAGGAAAGGGCGTGTTGTTCTCGATGACAGCAGCGTCAACGTGGCCATGCGGGGAGATGATGGGGAGGTCCTGGACGCGCTGGAGCAGGTCGCGCGCGATGCTGCGCGTTCCTGGATCAGCGGGCAGGAGCCTGTCTGGGTTGGCGGCAATCGACTGTGACATAGGTCAATAATCCGGCTTGGCCCGTAGTTTTGTCAACCGGTTGCCAAAACTTGCCAAGCGCCGGCGCGGGACCAGTCACCCTGCCAGTCAGGCGGACAGAATCCGGCCGCTGGAGCCCCTGAGGACCAGCTCCGTTTCCACGCTCAGGGTGCCGGACGGCTCGCCGGTTCCGTGCAGCAGGTCCAGGAGGCGCGTGGCGGCGCCCGCTCCGCACTCCCCCAGTGGGGAACGCACGGTGGTAAGTGGCGGCGTCGTGAAGTCCGCACCGAAAATGTCGTCGAAGCCCACAATGCTGATCTGGTCCGGCACGCTGATGCCGGCGGCCTGAAGCTCCTGCATCAGCCCGATGGCGAGAAGATCGTTGTAGGTCAGCACCGCCGTGGCACCGCTGGCGCGGACATCCCGCGCCGTCTGCCGGCCGCCGTCGACCGTTGGTTTGGTGGACTCAAGCCGGACTGCCTCCAGCCGTGACCACTCGCTGGCCGCCTGTACGCCCTCCCAGCGCCGCTCGGACATCCAGGACTCGGGCGGACCTGCCACGTAGGCGATCTTGTGGTGGCCATTCCCGGCGAGGCTCCGGACCGCCTCACTGAGCCCCTTGTGCACATCCGGAACCACGCACGGCACACCCTCGACTTCGCGGTTGATGACCACTACCGGTTTGTCCCTGGCCAAGGCACGGATGTTGTCATCGTCCATGCGGGGGCTCGCCAGGATGAGGCCGTCTACTGTGGCCATCAGACGGCGGGCGGCAGTAAGTTCCGTTGCCGGTGACTCGGCTGACTCGGCGAGCACCAGGGTGTAATCACGGTCAGTCGCGGTGGTCTCGGCGCCGCGGATAATGTCGAAGAAGGTGGGGTTGGTGATGTCGGCAACGATCAGGCCGAAGGTATGTGTCTTTCCGGTGGGAAGGGCGCGGGCGAACGGGTTCACGTGGTAGTTCAGCTCGGCGGCTGCGTCCTCGATCAGCTTCTGAGTTTTGGGACTGACCCGGCCGGGCTTGCTGAGCGCCCGCGAAACGGTGGAAGCGTTAACGCCGGCAATCCTCGCGATGTCGTAAATCGTCGCGTTGGATTTTCCATCCCGGCCATGCTTCTTGGCGGCGACAGCAGGGCTGGCGGCATCCGGCGTCTTGGGTTCACTCACCGCCCCATCTTAGCGATGAAAGCGCTTAACCCGGTCGCGGCTGTGGCCCGTTTTGGGGTGTCCAAAACGGGCCACAGCCGCGGCTCAGTGCCGCTTCACTGAGGAGGTTACGCGCGCTGCGGGAACTTGCCCTCTTCGGCGATCCGTTTGTTGAGCTCCGCCAGGAACTCGTCTTCATCGAAGTCCAGCCCAACTTCCTTGCCGGTCCAGGCGGAAAGGTGGATGGCGTTTGCCAGGCGCACGCCGTTGATGCCGTCCGAGCCCGGGGCGAGGAGGGGCGTACCGTCCAGGATGTTGGCGGCGAAGTTTTCCAGGACGCCGGAGTGCTGGGCACCCCAAGCGGACTCGAACTCGATGACCTCGGTGGTGTAATACTCCTCCGGGTTCAGCTCGCCCATGAAGAGCTTGCGGACGTCATCCATGTCCATGCCTTCACTGAGCTCGCGCTCGGGCTTGTACAGCCTGGTCACGGTGGCGGTCTTGCTGTTTTCGACGACAATTTTGCCCTGGTCGCCCAAAATTTCGAAGCGGTCCGTGCCGGTCAGATCATGCGTGGCCGTGACAAAGACGCCGGTGGCGCCGTCGCCGTAATCCACCACTGCCGTCACTTCGTCCTCGACGGCGATATCGCGCCGGAAGCCGAACGCCACCTTCGCGTACACCGACTTCGGCACGCCACAGATCCACTGCCACAGGTCCAGCTGGTGCGGTGCCTGGTTGACCAGGACGCCGCCGCCCTCGCCGCCCCACGTGGCGCGCCACGCGCTGGAGTTGTAGTAGCCCTGCGGCCGCCACCAGGTGGTGATGATCCAGTTGGTCCGGCGGATCTTGCCGATCTCGCCGTTCGCCACGATCTCTTTAAGCTTCTGGTACAGCGGGTTGTTGCGCTGGTTGAACATGATGCCGAAGGTCAGTTCCGGCTTGGTGGCAGCGAACTCGTTCAGTTCCTTGACCTGCTTGGTGTACACGCCGGCCGGCTTCTCAACCAGCGCGTGGATGTTGCGCTTGAGCGCCTCGATGCCCATCTCAGGGTGCAGGAAGTGCGGAACGCAGGTGACGACAGCGTCAACATCGCCGCTTTCCAGCATGGCGATGTAGTCCTCATAGAAGGGAGCGTCCGGGTACGTGGCCGAGGCAAGTTCCTTCTTGGCAGGGTCGATGTCGCAGATGGCGCCGATCTCCATGTTGGGAACCAGCCCGTCCGTGATGAACTTGGCGTAGGCGCCGCCCTGCTGGCCCAGGCCGATGATGCCAAGGCGTACTTTCTTGCTCACAGTAGTCTTCCTTCTTCGTTGGTTGAGCTTGTTTCGTTGGTTGAGCTTGTCGAACCCAGCCCGGTCCGGCTAGAAGAGCTCGGCGTGTCCCAGCGCAACGAGGTTGTCGTAGGAGGTCTGCAGCGCTTCCCAGACAGTCCGGCCGTAAAGCTCGTCCTGTTCCACCAGCAGGTACGCGGCACCGGCAGCCTGAGCGGCCGGGATGATGGACGCGAAGTCAAGGTTGCCCTCGCCCACTTCGGCGAACTGGACAACGTTCTTGAACTCGGTCATGAAGCCGGCGAAGTCCCCTGAATCCAGCAGCCCGAGGGAGGACTCGGGCATAACGCCGATCCGGTAGTCCTTGAGGTGGACCATGGCGGTGCGGCCGGCGTACTTTTCCAAGGTCCGGACCGGGTCCAGGCCGCCACGCTGTACCCAGTGCACGTCGATTTCCATACCCATGGCCGGGGAGTTTTCCGCGATGATGTCCAGCATGTACTTGCCGTCGAACTTCGCGAATTCAATGTGGTGGTTGTGGTAATACAGGCTCAGGCCCTGCTCCTGAAGTCGCTCCGCGTAGTCGTTGGCCTGCTTGGCGAAGTCAACCACTGCACCGATCGAGGTCATCGCCGTGAAGGGCAGCATGCCGATCCGCAGCAGCTTCGAGTCCAGGCGTTGGGCGTCATCAACAATCTTGTCGAAGTGCTCGGCCAGGGAATCGCCCGGGCGCCCCTTGGGAGTCTCCATGGCCACGGAAAGTGCGGCGATGTCCATGCCCAGCTCAGTGCGGGAACGGTCCAGTTCAGCCACGTTCTCCGGCGACATCGGGATCTGGGAGATCTCGACGGCGTTGTAACCGATCTCGCTGACCTTGCGGAGCGTTTCGAATGCTCCGGCTTCAGCGAAGCTGTCCCTCAGCATCATTGCCTGTACGCCAATTTTGGCTGATTCGGCCATGTTAGCCCTCCATCGTTTGTTGCGGTTCAGTTGGTTCTGGCAGGAACCCTAGGCGGGGACGCCAGCCTGTTCGTTCTGGTGCCGCTGCTCCTCGAGCAGGCGGTGGCGGTCGGCGCGGCGCTTCTCCTGGCGGTCCGGATCCGGCACCGGGGAAGCGAGGAGCAAACGCTGTGTGTAGGGGTGCTCGGGGTTGCGCGTGACAACCTCTGCCGGCCCCTGCTCCACGATCTCTCCACGGTACATCACGGCCACACGGTGGCTGATGTGGCGGACCACGTCAAGGTCGTGGGAGACAAACAGGTAGGAAACGCCGGTGTCCTTCTGGATCTGCAGGAACAGATCCAGGACGCGGGCCTGTGTGGAAAGGTCCAGGGCGCTGACCGGTTCGTCGCAGACAATGAGCTTCGGTGAGAGTGCCAGGGCCCGGGCGATCGCCACGCGCTGGCGCTGGCCGCCACTGAACTCGCGCGGCAGCCGGTGGATGGCATCCGACGGAAGACCAACCTGGTCCAGGAGCTCCTTCACGCGCTTTTTTGCTTCTGCCGGGGACTGACCCTGGACACCCAGGGGCTCGGCGAGGATCTCGCCGATCTCCAAGGCCGGGTTCAGAGAGGTGTAGGGGTCCTGGAAGACCACCTGCATGTCGCGGCTCAGGAGGCGGCGCTGTTTCCGGGTGGCATGACTGATGTCCTTGCCTTCGAAGGTGATTTTGCCGCCGGTTACCGGCGCCAGGCCCAGCACGGCACGGCCGAGGGTTGTCTTGCCGGAACCGGACTCCCCCACCAGGCCCAGGGTCTCGCCCTGGCCGATGTGGATGTTGATGTCCGTCAGGGCACGGAATTTCCTGGCCCGGAACCCCTTGCCTGCATAGTCCACCACCAGGTTCTCCACGCGCAGGAGTCCATCGCGTGCCGGGGCTGATGCCGCGGCATCCAGGGCTACAGTTTCGGTCACAGTGCGTTCTCCTTTGCGGTTGACGACGCCGTTGCTGACGAGGTGGTTGAGACGAGCATGGTCATGGGTTCCTTGCCTTCGAGCATGGAAGCCAGCAGGGTCTGGGTGTAGGTTTCCTTCGGTTCGCGCAGGATTTCCCGCACGGGGCCTTCCTCCACCAGCCGTCCGTTCTGCATGACCACCACACGGTCGCAGAGGTCGGCCACCACACCGAAGTTGTGGGTCACCAGGATGACGCCGACGCCGAGGCGGCGCTGGAGGTCGCGGATGAGGTCCAGCACATCGGCCTGCACGGTGACGTCCAGGGCGGTGGTGGGCTCGTCCGCAATGATGAGGTCCGGTTCGCAGCTGATCGCGCCGGCGATGAGCACACGCTGGGCCATGCCGCCGGAGACCTCGTGCGGGTAGGCCTTGAAGGTCCGTTCCGGGTTGACGATTCCGACGTCGGTGAGCAGCTTCATGGCACGGGTGGTGGCTTCCGCCTTGGAGATTCCCAGGACCCGCACCATCGGGGTGACCAGCTGGTAGCCGATGGTGAACGCCGGATCCAGGTTGGACATGGGTTCCTGCGGGATGTAGGAAATCCGCTTGCCGCGCAGTTTGGACAGCCGGCCCTGGTTGACCTTGTCCTCGCCGGGAGCCACAGTGTAGTTGCCGTCGAACTGGATGGCCCCGGCCACGATGCGTGCCGTGTCCGGCAGCAGGCCCAGGATCGAAAACGCCGTCTGCGACTTGCCCGAGCCGGACTCGCCCACGATGCCGAGGATCTCGCCGCGGTCCACGTGGAAGGAAACGTCATCCACGACCTTCTTGACCGAACCGTCCGCCTGGGGATACCCGACGCCGAGGTTGGTCACCTTCACGAGGTGGTGCTCGGTACCGGCTTCGACGGCGGCAACGGTCTTGCGGGCGGCCTTGGCGGCGCTGGCGGCAGCCGCGTCCTGCGCCGCATGTGCCTTCTTCCTGCGGTGCTTAATCTTCTCGCCGTCTTCCAAGGCATCGCGGATTGCATTTCCAAGCAGGACCAGGGAACCGATGGCCAGTGCCATGGCAAAGGCGGGCCAGAAGAGCAGCGAAGGCGTGAGGTAGACGTTCTTGAATCCTTCGCTGAGCATCACACCCCAGGTTGCCTTGGCGGGATCGCCCAGACCCAGGAACTCCAGGGCGGACTGGATGGCAATGGCCACACCGGTGATGGCCGCAGTCTGGATGATGATCGGAGCACGGACTACGGAGAAGATGTGCCGGGTGATGATCCGGACGTCGGAAAGCCCGGAGACACGGGCTGCATCAACATAGAGCTCGTTGCGGACCGACTGGACCGCTGAGCGCACCAGCCGGAAGTAGGAGGGGCTGATCAGCACGCCGAAAGCGACCATGGCAATCCAGACTGACGGGCCAAAGGCGGACCGGATCGTCATCAGCACAATCAAGCCTGGGAGGCTCATCAAAATGCCAACAATCCAGTTGGCTACGGCTTCAAACTTTCCGGCATAGTAGCCCGCCACGAGTCCGGCGGGGAGGCCGATCACGATGGCGACAGCGGCGCAGAGCAATGCCGAGGTAAGCGTCAGCTGGGCGCCGAAAAGCAGCCGGCTCCAGACATCCCGCCCGGAACTGTCCGTTCCGAGGATGTTGACGGAGTCGGGTGCTGCCAGGGTCTTGGAGATGTTCGCGAAGTTCTGGTCGAACGGTGCCAGGACATTCGCGAAGACGGCCAGACCGGCCAGGGCCAGAAGGATGACGATGGCGATGAGGCCGAGCGGATTCTTCAGCAGGCGTTTGAGCACTGTTGACCGGACCACCGTGCCGGTCTGACCGGACAGCCCAGGGACGGGCGTGCCGGGGGCGGTGGTCAGTGCTGAGGTTTCGACGGACTCGGTCACGAGACACGCACCTTCGGGTTGAGCCAGCCGTTGAGCAGGTCAACAATCAGGTTGACCACGATCACAACGGCGACGGTGTACATAACGACGCCCATGACTACCGGCTGGTCGCTCTGGATGGTAGCCGTGACAGCCATGGGTCCCATGCCTGGCAGGGCAAAAATCGACTCGAGGATGACCACGCCACCGAGCATGCCGATCAGTTGGAGGCTCAGCACGGTCAGCCCGGCTGGAGCGGCACTGCGGAGGACGTGCTTGAAAAGGACTTCCCGTTCACCGATTCCGCGGCTGCGGAGGGTGCGGACGTAGTCGCGTTCGAGCTGCTTGATGACGGCGCTGCGGATCTGCTGTGCACCGCCGGTGACGCCGTTGATCAGAAGGGCGATCACCGGAAGGGTCAGGGATAGCACCCAGGCGGAAGCATCGACGCCCGGGGCAATGGTGCTGGTGGCGGGGAACAGGCCCATCTGGATGGCCAGGATGGTGACCAGGATGATGCCGATGACGAATCCGGGGATGGAGTCGCCGATGATGGCGCCGACCTGGACCACGCGGTCCACCCAGCCCCGTTTGACGGCTGCTGCCACGCCAATGAGGGTGGCGATAAGGGAGATGAGGATCATGGCCACCACCACCATGGTCATGGTCACGGGAATGCGGGTTGCCAGGGCATTGGCAACGGGTTCGGACGTGAACCACGAGGCGCCCAGGTTGCCGCCCAGGGCGTCCGTGAGCCAGCTGAAGTAGCGAGTAACGATGGGCTGGTCGAGACCCAATTCGGCTTCTTTGACGGCCAGCTGTTCGGGTGTTGCCTGATCGCCCAGGATGTTCCGGGCGATGCTGCCGCTCGATACGTAGAGCAGGGAAAAGGTCAAGATCGAGACGGCGAGCAGGACTACTATTCCGCTGCCGAGGCGTTTAAGGATGAAAGGGATCATGGCTGGCTCCGTTGAACTGGCATGGTGTTGAGTGCGGGTCCGGCGGCCCGCTTGGGGCGGACCGCCGGACCTGCGCCGGTTTTGGCTGCTAACCCGTGGCTAGGAGGCGGGCGAGTAGTTGTAGATCGACGGGACGGCCTGCTGGATCTGCGGCCTCACGGTGATCTTGGAGTTGTGGTAGTACATCTGGTTCACCCGGAACAGAGGTGCGAACCAGGCCTGCTCAACCACGTACTTGTTGACTTCCTGGGCCAGCTTCGGGGCATCGGTACCACCCTTCTGGACGGCGTCGATCTTTGCCTGCAGTTCAGGGGTGGTGTTCTTGAAGGCGTTGTAGAGGGCCTTGGTGGAGACGATTTGGTTGATGGCAACCCACGGCTCACCCTGGAAGAGCGAGAAGTACATGGTGGTGAACTTCTGTGCGGCGACGTCCGAGGTGAAGGTGTTGGTGATCGCGGAGCCAACGTTCAGCGTGATGCCGATGTCCGCCAACTGCTGCTTGACCACGGCGATCTGGGTTTCGAAGCCCGGAACCGAGGGCAGTTCGATGGTCACTCCAGTCTCATAGCCGGCTTCCTTCAGCAGGGCCTTGGCCTTCGCGGGGTCATAGGGGTACTTGTTCTCGAGCTCTTCAGTCCAGGCGCCGCTCTCCTTGCCGAAGGGCTGCGAGGTGGGTGTGCCCTGGCCCAGCAGGACCTGGTCAAGGATGGTCTTGCGGTCAAACGCGTAGTTGATGGCCTGGCGTACGCGGACGTCCTTCAGCGGTGCGTTCTTGGCACCGTCGCGGTCCATCAGGATCAGGCCCTGCCAGTCGACCTGGTTGGCTGCGAGGGTCATCTTCGCGCCTTCGGCCTGCTTGCCGGTCTTGGGATCCAGCAGTGTGGCATCCACCTGGCCTGAGACGAGGGCGTTGGTGCGGGCGGTCAAGTCGGTCAGCGTCTTGAAGGTGACCTTCTGGAACTTCTGGAGGTCCTTGTTCCAGTAGTCCTTGCGCGCGGTGAACACGGACTGCGAGTCCTTGACCGTGGCGGCCTTGTCCATGACGTAGGGTCCGGAGCCCACAGGCTCGGTCTTGATGGCTTCGGTCCCGAGGGCCTTCGGGCTGCCCATGAGGCCGGCGGCCTGGCTGAGGTAGAACTCCAGCGACGGATCCGGGGTGGAGAGGTTCAACTGGATGGTGTCCGCATCAACCACGGCGACGTCGGTGACCGCCGTCAATTGGGCCATCTGCGGGCCATTGGCCGTCTTGAAGTGGTCCAGGTTGGCCTTGGCAGCCTCGGCGTCGAACTTGGCGCCATCGCTGAAGGTCACGTCGGTGCGGAGGTCAACCGTGAGCTTGGTGTTGGTGTCGTTGTATTTCCATGCGGTGGCCAACATGGGGCTGAGCTTGCCGTCCGGCTGGCGCAGGAGCAGGGAGTCATAGGCTGCCTGGTAAGGCTGGAGAATGTGGCCGACGTGTGCCTGTGCCGGGTCCCAGGAACGAATTTCCTGAACGGTGCCCAACGTTAGGGTGGTCGTCTTGGCCGCGGCCGGATTGGCGCCTGTGGCACCGCCTCCGCAGGCGGTCAGCGCCAAAGCTGCGCTGACGGTGATGGCGGCTGCTGCCGCCTTGGGACCTAACTTCATTGTTGGCTCCTGAATCTGTGGAACGTGAGAGAGACGAATCCGCCGTGTGGCCTGGGCCACACCGACCTTGCGAGATTCAGAGTACGCAGGATTGCCAAGCTTGGCAACCGATTGTCAAAAATGTTGCAGTATTAAGATCCAACGGACTCGAGTGAAACGTTCCAACGGTCCCCAATCGGTTGCATCTAACGTTGCAGAGACAAGCCGGAAGGGTGGTTCAGGAGACCTTCCCGGCGGCGTCGGGATAGCTCTGGCGGTAGATTTCCTTGACGATCCGCAGGGACTTTTCCGCCTCTTCCGCGTCTATCCAAAAGGGCCCGGCTTCGCTGAGTTTGCTGTAGAAGTCGCTGATGAGCAGTTCGTGCGAGACTCCCCAGTAGGCGCGGCCGCCGGACTCCACCACCCGCTCGGGCACTACCTCCACCCGGCCGTCACCGTATGTAACAGTGAGGTCCCCGCGGAGGCTCAGCGTGGCCTTCTCCGTCACGATATCCAAGGTGACGGGCGCGTTGACGGCGTTGGCCAGCGTGGCATAGAAAGCGCTGCGGACACCGTTGGCATGCTCCGCCACGAACTCTGCAGTGTCCTCCACCTCGATGGTTTCGCCCAGGAACCTCGTGGCCGCATTGCCGGAGAGCGATACCACCTCGCCGACCAGCCATTGCAGCAGGTCAACGGTGTGGATGGCCTGGTTCATCATGAGGCCGCCGCCACCGCCTGCCCAGGTGCCGCGCCAGGGGCGGCTGCGGTAGTAGTCCGTGTCCCGGTGCCACATCACGGTGGCTGAAGCTCCCACCACCGAGCCCAGGTCGCCCGCGGACAGTAGGGAGTGCATGGCCTGCGCCGTGGCGTTGTAGCGGTTCTGGAAGCAGACAGCGAGCTTTGCGTCGCTTGCCTTGGCGGCTTCAACCAGCCGGCGGCCCTCCTCGAGGGTATGCGCCAGCGGCTTCTCCACTATGACGTTGACGCCCCGGTGAAGGCAGTCAGCGGCAATCGCTGCGTGGGTGTTGTGCGGCGTGGTGATGTGCACAGCGTCCGGCCTTACGGCCGCAATGAGGCTGGCGTGGTCCGAGAATCCCGGAACACCGAAGGCGCCCACGGCAGCGGCGAGGCGGCCGGGGTCTGTGTCGCACACGCCCGCCAGCCGGACGCCGTCGAGCTTTGCGATGGCTTCGAAGTGGACAGCGGAAACGTCACCGCAGCCGATCACCGCGGCTTTGAGGTCCGTCACGAAAGTTCGATTCCGTTCTTGGCCGCAAGGGCGGCGAAGGCGCGCGCGGCGACACCAAAGGCAACCGGCCCGGAGAAGCCGCCCAGCTCATGCTGGATGGCCAGGTGCGGCTCCAGGGAGGCGAAGCCCGTGTAACCGTCCGCTTTGAGAGCCGCGACGGTGGCGTCCAGTTCGCCGTCACCTTCTCCGGACGGGACAACTTCACCCGTGGCCATGATGGCGTCCTTGACCTGGAGGTACTCGAGGTACGGCCGGAGCATGGCGTAGCCCTCGGTGTACGGCCGGACCCCCACCTGGACGAAGTTGGCGTTGTCCCAGGCAACGCGGAGGGCGGGGGAATTGACGGATTCCATGATGTCCAGGACGCGCTTCGGGGTATCGCCGTAGATGTCCTTTTCGTTTTCGTGCAGAAGTACGACGCCGGCGCTTTCGGCTTCGGCGGCGAGTGCCCGCATGCGGGTCATGACGTCGTCGCGGATTTCTTCGGGCGTCTGGGCTTCACCCCGGTAGAAGGAGAAGATGCGGATGTATTTGGTGTCCAGGCCCTTGGCCACGGAGATGATCTGGCGCAGGCACTCCACCTCGTGCTCCACCGGCAGGCTGATGTCCACCTTGCCGATGGGGCTTGCCACCGCGGAGACCTTCAGGCCTTTCGCGTCCAGGATTTCCTTGAGCTCGGCCACCTGCTCGGGCGTCAGTTCGGAGACGTTTACGCCCCAGGCGCTGCGGACCTCGATGTAGCTGGCGCCCAGGGCAAGCATGACGGCGGCCTGGACTGCCGGATCAGGATCTACCTCGTCGCCGAATCCGGAGAGCTGCCAGGCGGTGGGTGATGCTGCGCTGGATGTTGCGGTCACAGGGATCTCCTTGGGTTTGCCGCGGCGGGACAGCCTGGTTGCCGCTCCGACGCGGGGTGACTTGCTTCACAAAGTTCTGCCCTCAGTCTAGACACCTGGCCCATTTGATGACAACCGATTGCCAAATGTTGACATCTTGTGGCAATCTAGGAGCATTAGGGCTGTGGTTATCGTCACAGTGCCCGTCCCGTTCAGAGAGGAACGCCATGGCGATGCAAACAGCCGGAACAGAGCGTCCTGCCACCATCCATGACATCGCCGCCATGTGCGGGGTGGCCGCGTCCACCGTTTCACGCGCACTTTCCACCCCGGACAGGGTCAATATCCGTACCCGCGCACGCATCGAAGCGGCAGCCGCAGAGCTGAACTACACTCCGAACAGCCAGGCGAAAGCCCTGAGCTCGGGACGCACGGGCGCCGTCGGCGTCCTGGTACCGGATATCACCAATCCGTTTTACTTCGACCTGATCAGGGGCACCCAGCTGCAGCTTAAAGCGGCCGGTTACACCCAGCTGCTCGTGGACACGGAGGAGTCGGACGAGGTTGAGGCCAGCAGCATGGAGCAGCTGCGCAAGAGCGCCGACGGCATCATTGTGACGGCGTCCAGGCTCAGTGACGACGCGTTGCTGGCCGCGGCCGCGAAGATTCCCATTGTCACCATCAACCGCGACGTGGCAGGGGTACCGGCGGTGGTCATTGACACGCCCTCGGCCACCAGCCAGGCCCTGGACCACCTCATCTCCCTCGGTCACACCCGCATTGCCTATATGGCCGGTCCCCTCACGTCCCAGTCGAGTACGCTGCGCTGGAACGCGCTGGCTGCCGCCGCCGAGGACCGCGGCGTGGAAGTGCGCCGGCTCGGCCCCTTTGCCCCCAAGACGCAGTCGGGTGCAGCGGCCGCCGACGCCGCGGTCCACTCGGGGGTGACGGCGTGCATCGCCTTCAACGACCTCATCGCCATCGGCATGCTCCAGCGGCTGCGCGAACGCAGCATCCGGGTACCCGAGGACATGAGCGTGGTGGGCTGTGACGACATCTTCGGTGCTGACTTCTGCAATCCCCCGCTAACCACCATGGCCTCCCCGATCGAGCAGGCAGGCCGCGTGTCCGTGTCCATGCTGCTGGCCCAGCTGAACCCGTTGGCTGGTGGCGGCAGCCGCAGCCGCTCCCTGATGCCCACGCACCTCACGGTGCGCGGCTCCACAGGGCCGGTGCCGCAGTCTTCATAAAGGCGGCTACTTCACCCAGCGCCGGCTGATTCGTGGCGTAACCCGGCGGCCTCGGGCGACACGATACCTCCACGGGGACACAGTTGAGCGTTGTTGACACGGCTGACTAGGCTGGATCACATGCGCGAACTCCAGGCCACCATCATTGAAGAAATGGGCGTGCAGCCCCGGATCGATCCTGCCGGGGAGGTGCGCAAACGCGTGGAGTTCCTGAAGGAGTACCTCCGGGCAACCCGGACGAAAGGCTTTGTGCTGGGCATCTCGGGCGGGTTGGACTCCTCCCTCGCCGGGCGACTGGCCCAGCTGGCCGTGGAGGAGCTTGAGTCCGAGGGCGTGGACGCGAACTTCGTTGCCGTCCGCCTTCCCTACGGCGTCCAGCACGATGAAGATGACGCTCAGGCCGCCCTCGACTTCATCCAGCCGAAGACTGAGTGGACCTTCAATATCTCCGCCGCCGTGGATGGCTTCGAGGACGAATTCGAGAAAACCGTGGGGGCCGAGATTTCGGATTTCCACAAGGGAAACACCAAAGCCCGCACCCGGATGATCGCCCAGTACGCCCTCGCCGGCGAACACAACTATTTGGTGCTTGGCACGGACCACGGCGCCGAGTCCGTCACCGGGTTCTTCACCAAATTCGGCGACGGCGGCGCGGACATCCTGCCCCTGTTCGGCCTGAACAAACGCCAGAACCGCGAACTCCTGGCCGAACTGGGTGCTCCCGCCCGCGTCTGGGAGAAGGTGCCCACAGCAGACCTGCTCGATAACAAGCCCGGCCGCACCGACGAGGACGAACTCGGCATCACGTACGACCAGATCGACGACTACCTCGAGGGCCGGGATATCCCGGACGCCGCGGCCGAACTGATCGAACAGAAGTACCTGCGCACACGCCACAAGCGCACCGTCCCGGTTACCATCTTCGACACCTGGTGGAAGTAGCCGGCCCGCAGCACCCTTCCATACCCTTGGAAGTCCTAGTATATTGCTGGTGAGACACATGACGCGGCCGTTGGCCCAGCAATGTCAGGAGGCACCGTGGGCAGCCCGCTCCCCCGAGACCCGATCGCCGAGGCCCGGCAGAACTGGGAACGGCACGGCTGGGGCGATGTAGCAGCACCGATGGCCGCCATCACGGCCATTATGCGGACCCAGCAGATCCTGCTGGGAAGGATCGAGACGGTTCTTAAGCCGTTCGGGCTGACCTTTGCGCGCTACGAACTGCTGGCATTGCTGAGCTTCGCCCGCAGCGGCGCGCTACCCATGAACAAAGCCAGCGCCCTGCTGCAAGTTCACCCGACGTCGGTGACCAACGCCGTCGACCGCCTCGAGCAGGCCGGGCTTGTGGCCCGATCCCCGCACCCCACGGATGGACGGACCACGCTGATCGAGCTCACCTCCGGGGGCCGCACCGTGGCCAAACGCGCGACGACGGCGCTCAACGCCGAGGTCTTCGGCCAGTCCGGTTTCGCGGACGACGACGTTGACCACCTGCTCCGCGTCCTGGGCAACTTCCGCAAAGCCGCCGGCGACTTCACCGACTGAGGACCAGGCCGGCCCATCTCGCCGCCGGTGTCAGCGGTGCTTGAACTCCGGCTGCCGCTTCTCGCTGAACGCGGCCATGCCTTCCTTCTGGTCCTCCGTGGCGAACAGCGAGTGGAACATCCGGCGCTCAAACAGCACCCCCTGCGCGAGGCCCAGCTCAAAGGCAGCATTCACCGCTTCCTTGGCAAGCATCGCAGCCGGTTTGGACTTCGAAGCAATCACCTCGGCGGCCTTCACGGCTTCCTCCACCACGGACGCGGCCGGCACCACGCGTGAGACGAGTCCCGCGCGCTCGGCTTCCGCGGCGTCCATCATCCGTCCGGTGAGGACCATGTCCATGGCTTTGGCCTTGCCCACTGCGCGGGTCAGACGCTGTGAGCCGCCCATGCCGGGGATGACGCCGAGGTTGATCTCCGGCTGGCCGAACTTTGCATTGTCGCCGGCAATGATGACATCGCACATCATGGCGAGCTCACAGCCACCGCCCAGGGCGAACCCGGAGACCGCGGCCACCACCGGAATCCGCAGCCGGGTCAGGCTTTCCCATCCCCGGAACCAGTCCTCGGCGTACATCTCCATGTAGCCCTTCGAAGACATTTCCTTGATGTCCGCCCCAGCCGCGAAGGCCTTCTCTGACCCTGTGATCACCACGGCACCCACGGCGGGGTCGGTGTCCATGGCGGTAACGGCGACTACAACCTCCTCCATGGTGGCTTTGTTCAGGGCGTTGAGCGCCTGGGGCCGGTTGAGGGTCACCAGGCCCACCCGGCCGCGGTGTTCCACCAGAATGTTCTCGAACTGCTGCGCCAAACCGTGCCCCTTAGGTGTGTAGTGAAAATTGTCCAGTTCCAACGCTACGTGGCGGACTTGTCCCGGATGTCAGTAATGATGCCCGAGAAGTCGCGGCCCGCGCCGCCCCCTGCGGCGAACTCGTCGTAAATCTTCGAGGCGAGCGGCCCCATCTGAGCCGCCACTCCGGTGCTTTCCAAGGCGTTGAGGGCGAGCCGGAGGTCCTTGGCCATGAGCGCGCCGGCGAATCCTGGCTGGTAGTCGCGGTTGGCCGGGCTGGTGGGCACTGGGCCTGGAACGGGACAGTTGGTGGTCAGCGCCCAGCATTGGCCGGAGGCGTTGGCGGCGACGTCGAACAGCGCCTGGTGCGTCAGGCCGAGCTTTTCGCCGAGCACAAACGCCTCGCTGACGGCGATCATGGACACACCCAGGATCATGTTGTTGCAGACCTTCGCCGCCTGCCCTGCGCCGTGGTCCCCGCAGTGCACGATGCGTTTACCCATCAACTCCAGGATGGGCTTCACGGTGTCGAAGTCTTCGGGCAGGGCACCCACCATAAACGTCAGAGTGCCTGCTTCGGCACCCACCACGCCGCCGGAAACCGGGGCGTCCACAGAGCGGTGCCCGGCGTCCAGTGCGATCGCCGCGGCCTCCCGGGCCTCATCGACGTTGATGGTGGAGCAGTCCAGGAACATGGTGCCCGGCGCGGCCGTTGACAGCAGGCCGGGCGCCCCGTTGGCCCCGCGGTAGGCGTCCAGGACATGCTGCCCGCTGGGCAGCATGGTGAGTACCACCGCGGCACCGGCCGCCGCCTCCGCAGCGGAGGCTGCCATGGGGACGCCGTGGGCATTGGCTGCCTCGACGGCTGCGGGCACCGGATCGTAGCCCACCACGCTGTGCCCGGCCTTGATCAGATTCGCCGCCATGGGGCCGCCCATGTGGCCGAGGCCCAGGAAGGCGATGGTGCCGGTAGCTGCGCTGTCAGACATGGTCGGACTCCTATAACTGAAGTTGGAGCTCACGGTCGCCCAGGGGCGCGAAGTAGTGCTCGACGTCGGCCGCACTCACCTCGGCGAGGGACGCGGGCGTCCACTGCGGATTGCGGTCCTTGTCCACCACCTGCGCACGGATGCCTTCGCGGAAGTCCGGGCCTTCAAGGGACCGCAGCCCCACCCGGTATTCCTGCGCCAAGGCTTCCGGGAGCGAGAGCCCGCGCACCCGCCGCAGCGATGCGAGCGTGAGCTTTACAGCCGTCGGCGACTTCGCTTCGATGGTGGCGGCAGCGTTCGCGGCCTCGCCGCCCGCGGCCCGAAGCCGGCGCACAATCTCTTCGGCGTCGTCGGTGGCGTAGGCGGCGTCGATCCATTCCCGCTGTTTTTCCAACGCCGAGGCCGGCGGTTCCTGGACAAAACGCGCGACGGCGGCATCCGCCGTCGCGCTTTCCAGCGCTTCCGCCAGTGCCGGAAGGTCTTCTGACGGCACAAAGTGGTCCGCGAGCCCGAGGAACAGGGCATCAGCTCCGCTCAAGTGGGCGCCGGTGAGGGCCGAGTGCGTCCCGGCTTCACCCGGCGCGCGGGACAGCAGGAGCGTGCCGCCGACGTCGGGTACAAAACCGATGGTGGTTTCCGGCGTGCCGGTGCGGGTGCGCTCGGTGACAATACGGACCGAGCCGTGCGCCGAGATCCCCACGCCGCCGCCGAGCACCAGGCCGTCCATGAGGGCAACGTACGGCTTGGGGTAGCGGGAAATGAGCGCATTGAGCCGGTATTCGGTGGTCCAGAACTCCGGCGCCTGGCCTGTGCCCTCCACCATGTCCCGGTAGATGGCCACGATGTCCCCGCCTGCACACAGGCCACGGTCGCCGGCGCCGCGGACCAGGACGGTGGCCACGGAATCGTCGCCGGCCCAGGCGGTGAGCTGCTCCAGAATGGCCGTGACCATGCCAAGGGTGAGGGCGTTGACGGCTTTGGGCCGGTTGAGGGTGACGACGCCCAGGTGTCCGCGGCGTTCGAAGAGGACGTCGGCGGTTTGCTCCGCTCCGGGGAAACCAGTCATCAGCTGCCGGCCGGCATCACGAAGCTGGCGCCCTGGCGGATGCCGGAGGGCCAACGGGTGGTGACCGTTTTGGTCTTGGTGTAGAAGCGGAACGCGTCGGCGCCGTGCTGGTTGAGGTCCCCGAAGCCGGACGCCTTCCAGCCGCCAAAGGTGTAATACGCGATGGGCACCGGGATGGGGACGTTGATGCCCACCATGCCCACCTCCACGCGGCTGGCGAAGTCGCGGGCGGCGTCACCGTCGCGGGTGAAAATCGCGACGCCGTTGCCGAACTCGTGCTCGGAGCAGAGCCTGAGCGCTTCGTCGTAGTCAGCTGCGCGCAGGACGCTGAGGACGGGACCGAAGATCTCTTCCTTGTAGATCTTCATGTCCTTGGTGACGTTGTCGAAGAGCGTGGGGCCCACCCAGAAACCGCCGTCGTAGCCGTCCACGGTGAGCCCGCGGCCGTCAGCCACCAACGTTGCGCCTTCGTCCACGCCGGACTGGATGTAGCCCTCAATCCTGTCTTTGGCGGATTCAGCCACCACGGGGCCGAAATCGGACTCCTTGTCCAGGCTGTGGCCAACCTTGAGGCCCTTGACGCGCTCGGCCAGCTTGGCCACCAGGGCGTCGGCGGTTTCCTTGCCCACGGGTACGGCGACGGAAATGGCCATGCAGCGTTCGCCGGCGGAACCGTACCCGGCACCGATCAGGGCATCGGCGGCCATCTCAAGATCGGCGTCGGGCATGATCACCATGTGGTTCTTCGCGCCCCCGAAGCATTGCGCGCGCTTGCCGTGCGCTGCAGCCGTGGCGTAGATGTATTGGGCGATCGGGGTGGAGCCCACAAAGCCGATGGCCTTCACGCGCGGGTCCTCCAGGAGTGCGTCCACTGCTTCCTTGTCCCCGTTGACCACGTTGAAGACGCCGTCCGGAACCCCGGCTTCGCTGTACAGTTCGGCGAGCCGCAAGGGCACGGAGGGGTCGCGCTCGGACGGCTTGAGGATAAAGGCGTTCCCGGCGGCGAGCGCCGGGCCGGACTTCCACAGCGGGATCATGGCGGGGAAGTTGAAGGGGGTGATACCGGCAACCACGCCTAGGGGCTGGCGCAGTGAGTGGACATCGATGCCCTGCCCGGCGCTGTCCGAAAACTCGCCCTTGAGCAGGTGCGGGGCGTTGGCGGAAAACTCCACCACTTCGATGCCGCGCTGGATGTCGCCCTTGGCGTCCGGGAAGGTCTTGCCATGCTCGGAGGACAGCAGGGTGGCGAGCTCATCCATGTTCTCGTTGACCAGGTCCACGAATTTGAGCAGGATCCGGCCGCGGCGCTGCGGGTTCATGGCCGCCCATTCAAGCTGGCCCTTCTCGGCGTTGGCCACCGCGTTGGCCACTTCCTCCTTGCTGGCCAGCGGCAGCCTGGCCTGCACCTGCCCCGTGCAGGGGTCGTAGACGTCGCTGAAACGCCCGGAGGTGCCGTCGACCCGCTGGCCGCCGACGTAGTGTGAAAGCTCGTGCACCATCGAATGCTCCTTCGCATGTGGTCATCTTTGAACCCGAATCTACTCGGACTTCCTACTAATTTCTAGGGGGCTTCCGGGTTGGCGTGCCGGGCCTTAGCCGGCGTGCACAGGCCTCGCTGCGGGCAGCTTGGCACTCATCCGGTGGGCTTCCTCCATCAGCAGTTTGCCCAGGAATTCCTGCCGCTCCGCGCGGAACCGGGGCTCGATGCCTGTCAGCGACAGCGCGCCGACGGGGCGGCCCTGTTGGTCGAACACGGCTGCCCCCATGCCCCAGCTTCCCTCCAGGACCAGGCCGGGATTCACGGCGTAGCCGTGCAGCCGGGTCCGTTCGAGGTTGCTGCGGACCACGTCTTCGCGGTGTCCGGAAGCAAAGGTTCCGGCATGCTCATCCCAGGTGGACAGGATGGCCTCCTGGTCCCCGTCCGGCAGGAAAGCCATCATGGCCGTCCCGGCCGACGCCACCCCGAGCGGAAAGCGGACTCCTTCGTGCAGGACGAACGAGCGCACCGGGAAACTGCCCTCCTCGCGCAGGACGCAGACCGCCTCGTGGCCCCGGCGGATGGAGTAAAAAGCGCTCTCGCCCGTCTCCTCGGCCAGTCGGCGCAGGCTGGGCCGGGCGATGTCTTCAAACGGGAAGCGGGCAGCTGCCACGGATCCCAGCAGGAAAATCTCCGGGCCCAGGATCCAGTTGCCGCTGCCGGCATCGTGGTCCAGGAGCCCTTCGGCAGCGAGGGACGTCAGGAGCCGGTGGACCGTGGGCCGGGTCAGGCCGGATTCCCGGACCAGGCCGGCGAGGGAGCTGCCCTCGGGCTTCCTGCCGACCAGGCGCAGCAGTGACGCCACCCGTCCCACCACCTGCGTTCCCTGGACTCCACTACTCACTTTTGCCTCCCAGACGAAAGAATTCCTCCACAATGTGGACACCCCTCAGCCTACCGTCCACGCTATGAAATATCCGCTGTTCTTGGCAATTTAGGTCATTGACCCGCCTGCACGCCCTCTCTAGGCTCCTACATCAAGCCCGTTGTCCACAAAGTGGATAACGTCGCAGGCTCTGACCACTCGATGACGAGGAGATGGAATGTCCAAACTTCAATCCAACGCCGGCACTATCCTGCAGGATCTGCTCCGGGACGGCATGACGCTGGCCGTGGGCGGCTTCGGCCTGAGCGGGATCCCGGCGGACCTGATCGAGGCTGTCCGCGATTCCGGGGTCCGCGACCTGACGGTCGTGTCCAACAACATGGGTGTGGACGGCAAAGGCCTGGGCATCCTGATCGAGGCCGGCCAGGTCCGCAAGGTCATCGCCTCCTATGTAGGCGAGAACAAGCTCTTTGCCGAGCAGTACCTCGCGGGACAGCTCGAAGTGGAGTTCACCCCCCAGGGCACCCTGGCGGAGCGCCTCCGGGCCGGCGGCGCCGGCATCCCCGCGTTCTACACCAAGACCGGCGTGGGCACCCTCGTGGCCGAAGGCAAGCCGCTGGCGGAGTTCGACGGCGAAACGTACGTTCAGGAGCGCGCCATCCGCGCCGACGTCGCGCTTGTCCACGCGCACACCGCGGACACGGACGGGAACCTGATCTACCGCTACACGGCCCGGAACTTTAACCCGGTGGTCGCCACCGCGGGCGCCGTCACCGTAGCGGAAGCCGAAGTCATCGTGGCGCCGGGCCGGCTTGATCCAAACCACATCGTCACCCCGGGCGTCTATGTCCAGCATCTGGTCCAGGCAAGCGGCCGGGTCAAGGACATCGAACAGCGCACCGTCCGCCCCCGCACCGCGGCAGCGGTCCCCGCCTGAACCAGGCAATCACCGACCCCACTGACTTTCTAACCCCAAGGAGAACCCCATGGCCTGGACCAGGGATGAAATGGCTGCCATCGCAGCCGAGGAACTGAACGACGGCGACTACGTAAACCTGGGCATCGGCATCCCCACGCTGGTGGCCAACAACCTGCCCGACGGCATCCGCGTGGTCCTGCAGAGCGAAAACGGCCTGCTCGGTATGGGCCCCTTCCCGTATGAGGGCGAGGAAGACGCCGACCTCATCAACGCCGGCAAGCAGAGCGTCACCGTGCTCGACGGCGGCAGCATCTTCGACTCCGCCACGTCCTTCGGGATGATCCGCGGCGGCCACGTCAAGGTGGCCATCCTGGGCGCCATGCAGGTCTCCGGCAACGGCGACCTCGCCAACTGGACCATCCCCGGCAAAATGGTCAAGGGCATGGGCGGTGCCATGGACCTCGTGGCCGGCACCCCGCGCGTGGTGGTCCTGACAGAACACAACGCCAAGGACGGCACCCCCAAAATCGTTACCGAGTGCACCCTGCCGCTCACCGGTCTGAGCTGCGTGGACCGGATCATCAGCGACCTTGCCGTATTTGACCTGAAGAAGGCAGGCGATGGCCGTCGTCGGCTCACACTCACACGGCTCGCCCCCGGCGTCACCCTGGTGGAAATACATGAAAAGACGGAAGCGGCATTCGATATTGCCCTTGAACTTGAAGGAGCCACGGCATGAGCCTGCAGGAACAGTTTGGCAAGGATGTCCTGCTCACCGGTTGGGGCCACAGCCGCTTCGGCAAGCTGACCGACGAGACCCTTGAATCCCTGATCGTGCAGGTGGCCACCGAAGCCATCAGCAACGCAGGCATCGAGCCAGGCCAGATCGACGAGATTTACCTGGGCCAGTTCAACTCCGGCATGATGCCTCTTGCCTTCCCGTCCTCACTGGCGCTCCAGGTCTCCCCCGACCTTGCCAACGTGGCTGCCACCCGGGTGGAAAACGCCTGCGCTTCCGGTTCGGCCGCCTTCCAGCAGGGCACCAAGTCCCTCCTGGCAGGCACGGCGAAGACCGTCCTGGTGATCGGCGCGGAGAAAATGACCCATGCCGGGGCCGACGTTGTTGGTGCCGCCCTGCTGGGTGCGGACTATGACATGGCAGGCCAGACCTCCACCACGGGGTTCACCGGCCTGTTCGCCGACGTCGCCAAGCACTACCAAAAGCGTTACGGGTCAGTCTCTGACGTGCTCGGCACCATCGCGGCGAAAAACCACCGCAACGGGGTGGACAACCCCTACGCCCAGCTCCGCAAGGACCTCGGCGAGGAGTTCTGCCGCACCGTGTCGGACAAGAACCCCATGGTTGCCGATCCGCTGCGCCGTACAGACTGCTCTCCCGTGTCCGACGGCGCCGCCGCCGTGGTGCTCTCCACCTCACCGACGGGCGGGGCAACTGCGCCGGTGCGGCTGGCGGGCTTCGGTCACGCGAACGACTTCTTCCCTGCCGAACGCCGGGACCCTACGGCTTTTGCGGCCACGCGCACGTCCTGGCAGCGTGCACTGGCGATGGCCGGCGTCGGGCTTGAAGACCTGGACTTCGCAGAAGTGCACGACTGCTTCACCATCGCCGAACTGCTCATGTACGAGGCCATGGGACTGACCGAACCCGGGCAGGGCGCCCGTGCCGTGACCGAGGGATGGGCGTTCAAGGACGGCAAGCTGCCCATCAACGTTTCCGGCGGGCTCAAGGCCAAGGGCCACCCGGTTGGGGCCACCGGCGTGTCCCAGCACGTCATCGCCGCCATGCAGCTCACCGGGACCGCCGGTGACATGCAGCTGGGCCGCGCCCGGCGGGCTGCGGTCCAGAACATGGGCGGCGTGGGCATCGCAAACTACGTCAGCGTCCTAGAGTCCGTCTGACACAGCAACGCGGGGTCAGATGTGGCCGCTGCATGGCTCAAGAACGGCGCATAATTCAGACACTATTCAATAACAGGAGTGACAGTTGGTGACCGCAGCTATTGCACGGCCACCGTACACCCCCTAGGTTTGAGAGTGCGGACCACAGTTTCCGCGTCTGCCTGCCGTCCGAGCAGGACCAGAAAAGGGTTACAAAGGAAGTTAGCAATGGCAACAGGCACAGTTAAATGGTTCAACGCTGAAAAGGGCTTTGGTTTCATCGCTCCGGACGACGGATCCGCCGATGTTTTCGCGCACTACTCAGCAATCGCCAGCAGCGGCTACCGCTCCCTGGACGAGAACCAGAAAGTCGAATTCGATGTGACCCAAGGTCCCAAGGGCCCGCAGGCAGAGAACATTCGCCCGCTGTAAGGTTCTGATTAACTGCCCTGGCCATGCTGCGAAGCGTGGCCAGGGCAGTTTTTTGTTAAGCGAATAGTGCTTACTAGAGTCAGCTCTTAACGGTCCGCACTAAACGAACGCGGATTTCCCCGTGACAGCCCGGCCCACGATCAGCGAATTGATTTCGTAGCTGCCTTCATAGGTATATAGGATTTCGGCGTCGCCAAAAAGCTTGCCTATTTCATAGTCGGCGCTAATACCGTTGCCGCCCAGCAGCGACCTGCCCATGGCAACTGAAGAGCGCGCCAGCCGGGTGCAGGTGGATTTCGCCATGGCAGCCTGGGCCATCTCCAGTTTTCCGTCTGTTTGGATCCGGGCGAGCTGTGCCATCAGCGCCAGTGAGGCGGACGCGTTGCCGAGGATCTCCGCCAGCTGCTGCTGGACCAGCTGGAAGCGCGCCAGCTCCTTGCCGAACTGCCGGCGTTCCAGGGCGTAAGCCCGGGCGATGTCGAACGCGGCCAGCTGAATACCCGCACCCTGCCAGCCAACCCAGGCCCGGGAGTCCCGCAGGAGGTCGTTGGCTTTGGCGAAGTCCGTGGCCCCCGGAAGCAGGTTGGACTCGGGAATCCTGACGTTGTCCAGTGCGATGTCCGCGTTCTGCATGATCCGCAGGCCGATCTTGTTGGCAATCTTGGTGGCCCGGTACCCCGGACGGTCCGTCTCCACGATGAAGCCCTTGATCTGCCCGTCCGCCTGGTCCCGGGCCCAGACCAGCGCAAAGTCCGCTATGGTGCCGGAGCCAATCCAGCGCTTGGCTCCGTTGATGACCCACTCGCCGTTCTCCAACCGCGCGGACGTCTCCAGCCCGCCGGCAATATCCGAGCCATGCTCCGGTTCTGTCAGGGCGAACGCACCCAGCTGGGTGAACGCTGCCAGTCCGGGCAGCCACCGCTGCTTCTGCTCCTCGGAGCCCAGGGCGTCGATCATGCCCACGATCAGTTCGTTGTGGATTCCCACCAGGGCAGAGAGTGAAACGTCCGCCCGGGCCACCTCGACGTACATCAGGCCTTTGAACAGCTTCGAGGTGCCGTCCGTCTGGAGCTGCCCAAGCCCGCGCTTGCCCAGCTCAGCCAACATCCCGAAGGGGAACTCCTCGCGGTTCCAGTAGTCGATGGACGCGGGCCGCACCGTGGACTGGAGAAACGCCCGGGTGTCCAGGTACCGGTCACGCTCGGCAGCCGGCAGCAGGTCCACTATGTACATCAGGTCGGCATCGGGAAACGGCGGGAGGCCTGTCACATCAAGCCCACGTCCTAATGGCTGCACGGTTTGTGGTCCCTTCGGTCTTCCAAACTCTTGGATGTCCTAGTATATTGCAAAGGGTTGGGTATTAGTGATGCGCATCACGTGGCGAAAGGTCTCTCCTTGTCAGTGACCGATGATTTCCGGGAAGCACGGGACCACCTGCTGGCACTCCGTTCCGACTACCACCGCGCCAGGCGTGAATTCCGCTGGCCGCAGTTTTCAGAGTTCAATTTCGCACTCGACTGGTTCGATCAGATCGCCGCCGATCCTGCGAAGGCCAACCGCCCCGCCCTCGTGATCGTGGAGCAGGACGGCTCGGCGACGCGCCGGAGTTTCGCCGACCTCGCGGCGCGGTCAAACCAGGTGGCCAATTGGTTGCGGAGCCAGGGGATGCGCCGGGGCGACCGGATGATTGTGATGCTGGGCAACCAGGTGGAGCTGTGGGAGCTAATGCTTGCGGGGATCAAGCTTGGCATCGTCCTGATCCCCACCACCACACTGATGGGGCCCGCGGACCTGGCCGAACGGGTGGAACGCGGCGAGGCGCGCTGGGCCGCCGTCGGACATTCCAACATCGGCAAGTTCGCCGGCGTTCCCGGCAATTACCGCCTGATTGAGATCGGCCCCGCATCCGGCACTACAACAGCGGCGCTCCAATATGGGGACTCGGCGACGGCGCCAGCCACCTTCGAACCCGGCGCCCCCACCAGGGCAGATGAGACGCTCCTGCTCTACTTCACGTCCGGGACAACGTCCAAGGCCAAGCTGGTGGAGCACACGCATACGTCGTATCCCGTGGGGCATCTGTCCACGATGTACTGGATCGGCCTGGAACCGGGCGACGTGCACCTGAATGTCGCCTCCCCCGGCTGGGGCAAACACGCGTGGTCCAACTTTTTCGCCCCGTGGATCGCGGAGGCGTGTGTTTTTGTCTACAACTATGAACGGTTCGATGCCCGCGCCCTGATGGAGCAAATGGACCGTGAAGGCGTCACCAGTTTCTGCGCCCCGCCCACGGTGTGGCGCATGCTGATCCAGGCCGACCTGAAACTGCTGAAAACTCCTCCGAGCAAGGTGGTTTCGGCCGGTGAGCCGCTGAATGCCGAGGTGATCGACCAGGTGCAGCGTGCTTGGGGCCAGACCATCCGCGACGGCTTCGGGCAGACCGAAAGCACGGTTCAGGTGGCCAACACGCCGGGCCAGCCGGTAACCATTGGTGCCATGGGGCAGCCGCTCCCCGGCTACGACGTGGTGCTGGTGGACCCAAATACCGGGGAGGAAGCGGACGACGGCGAGCTGTGCCTCCGGCTGGACCACCGGCCTGTGGGCCTGATGAAGTCCTACTACGGCGACGCCGCGAAGACGGCGGATGCTTTCCGCGGCGGGTATTACCATACCGGCGACATGGCCAGCAGGGACAAAAGGGGAACCATCACCTACGTGGGCAGGGACGATGACGTCTTCAAGTCGTCGGACTACCGGCTCTCGCCGTTCGAACTGGAAAGCGTGCTCCTGGAACACCCCGCAGTGGCCGAAGCGGCGGTGGTGCCGTCGCCGGACGCGCTCAAACTTTCCCTGCCGAAGGCCTACGTGGTCCTGGTGGCGGGGCTGGAGCCGGGACCCGAGTTGGCGGAGGACATCCTGCGGTACTGCCGTGAACACCTGGCACCGTTCAAGCGCATCCGCAGGCTCGAATTCGCTGCGCTGCCCAAGACGATCTCGGGCAAGATCCGCCGGGTGGAGCTGCGGCATCGCGAGGAAGCCAGGCATGGCACCGGAACCAGGGAGACGGCAGGAAAGTCTGCAGGGAAGGACACGGCTGCCGGCTTCGGGGTCGAGTACTCCGACGCAGATTTCCCGGGGCTGAAAGGCTGAAGCGCAAGGCTTTCCCCGCACCTGCACGGCCAAGGTAAGTTAGGGACTGTGAAGATTGCTACCTGGAATGTGAACTCCCTCCGTGCCCGCGCCGACCGTGTCGAGGCCTGGCTGCAGCGCAGTGACTGCGACGTCCTGGCCATCCAGGAAACCAAGTGCAAGGACGAGAACTTCCCGTGGGAGCTGTTCGAACGCATG
This sequence comes from Pseudarthrobacter sp. TAF60_1, assembly GCF_052113505.1. Lineage (NCBI taxonomy): Bacteria > Bacillati > Actinomycetota > Actinomycetes > Micrococcales > Micrococcaceae > Pseudarthrobacter > Pseudarthrobacter sp. TAF60_1. Next base: position 65,729 of record NZ_JBFRDI010000008.1, on the reverse strand, counting down.
GGTTACGAGGTGGCTCACTTCGGCGTCAACCAGTGGAACGGTGTGGCCATCGCATCCCGGGTGGGCCTGGAAGACGTGGAGCGCACGTTCCTGGACCAGCCCGCCTTCGGCAAGGAAGGCAAGGACCCCGTCCAGGAGGCCCGTGCCATGGCAGCCACGTGCGGCGGCCTCCGGATCTGGAGCCTGTATGTGCCCAACGGCCGCTCCCTCGACGACGAACACATGCCGTACAAAATCAAATGGCTTGAATCCCTCAAGGACCACGCACAGAGCCTGGTCGCCGCGAACCCCGACGCCCAGGTTGCGCTCATGGGCGACTGGAACATTGCCCCGTTCGACGACGACGTCTGGGACATCGACCTTTTCGTCAACGACAGGTACACCCACGTCAGCCCGCCGGAACGCGCCGCCTTCCACGCCTTCGAAGAGGCCGGGTTCAAGGACCTGGCACGCGAGTACACGCCCGGGCCCGGCGTCTACACCTACTGGGACTACACCCAGCTGCGGTTCCCGAAGAAGGAGGGCATGCGCATCGACTTCGTGCTGGGCTCCCCCGCCCTGGCCGCCCGGGTCACCGGCGCGTCCATCGACCGCGAGGAACGCAAGGGCAAGGGCGCCTCGGACCACGCCCCTGTCATTGTGGAGCTGGCTGACTGATGACCGCTGCCGGGGCCCGGGAAGGGAGACTGCGGTGACGGGTAACCTCTACCGGGGCCAGGCCGGCCTGCCATTCTCCTCAACGCTCCGGGTCTACGAACCGCTGGAAGCCTTCCCCGAAGGGCAGCGGGAAGCCATCCGGGCCGCCGGCGCACGCGCGGCCTCCCGGGCCGCCGTCGAAAACGCCGAGCTCTTGGCTTCGCTGGGCCGAATCACCCGCGCCGGAGGGGACCCTTTCCCCACCGGGCGTACGGACCTGGTCAGGGTGACCAGCGCTCCCGGCGTAGCGCGTCACGCGGCTCCGCAGGCAGGCGCCCCGGGGGCGGGAACGTCCGACGCCGGTGCTGCCGCCGGCCCGGATGGCGAGTCCCTTACGGGCGGTGCCGAGCGTATTCTGCTCTACTGTCCGAGCCAGCTTGTCCTCCGCGCCGGGCTCGCCGCCAACGCCCTGATGGAAGGGATCCACGGCCCCCTGGCTGAGATGTTGATTCCGGAGGAACAGCGGGACAAACATCAGGAACGGATTGACCAGGTCAAGGCCCGGGATGGCAGCATCCGCGTGCATACCCGCGCCTCCACCTGGGGCATACCTTTCAGCTGGTTCTCGCTGTTTGCCGAGGGCGACCACAAGGATGTAGTGGAATCCGGCGGCCGCATCCTCACGGTCAGAGTGTGGGCCCCCATCACCGAGGCCATGGAACGGGCACGCTACGCGGTGGCTAACCTGGCCCTGGCGGCGCCCGACCTGGACATGCTGGATGACCTGGCCCAGCTGACCGAGTGGCTGGAGATGTTCCACGTCAATTCCATGGTGGAGCTCGACTACGGCGCGGTCGCGGACAAGGTGTACCCGGATGAATCGCCCATGGACATCCGGCTGGGCATCGAGTGCCTCGCCGAGGGGGACATGACCGGTGCCGCGGCAGCCTACCGGCGGCTCGCCTCCCGCTGGATCCCCATCCGGCAGCTCGCGCGCGCCTCCTGACCATAGCTCCGTAAACCCTTGGCCGAGGTGCGCAGCCTCAGGAAGGAGGCGCCGCCGTCGTACGCCTGACGATGAGCTGGTGGGGCGCGACGGCGGAACGAACTGCCCCGGCCACACCGTTCAGTTCGTCGAGGAGCATCTTGGTGGCCAACTCTGCCTGCTCATCCGGCCGTTGCCTCACCGTGGTGAGGCCCATTGCGTCCGCGAAATCGTGATCGTCGATGCCCACCACCGACAGATCCTCCGGCACCCGGACGCCCGCCCGCGCGGCTTCGAAGATAACGCCCATGGCCATCTCGTCACTGGCGCAGAAGATGGCGGTGGGCTTGGAGCCAGGCTGGGCCCAGAGCCGCCTGAACGCTTCCTGGCCGCTGCGGAGTGTGAAGTCTCCCCACTCGTCCCATTCGGGCCGGACGGGGAGCACCGCGGCGCCCATCACGTCCTTAAACGCCTGGATCCGCACGCGGGGAACGTCGAAGTTGAGGTCCGTGTCGGCGTCTCCGTGCAACAACGCAATGTCCCGGTGGCCGAGGTCGATCAGGTGCCGGACTGCGGTGGATGACGCGGCGTAGTCGTCGATACCGATGTACGCGCACTCCTCCACATGCCCGCCCACCACGATCAGCGGGATGTCAATCTTCTGCAGGTGGTCCAACTCATCAGGGGTCAGTGCCATACACAGGACCAGCAAAGCGTCGATCTGCTTATAGACCATGGTCTTGCTGAAGAGCCGTTCCCTGTGGCTGCCGTGCCCGCCGAGGTTGAACAGCGACAGGTTGTACTGCCTGGCGTGAAGTTCCCGGTCCGCGCCTTCAATGGCTTTGGAAAAAAACCATCGGCTCACAAAAGGAGCCAGGACGCCCATGGTCCTGGTGCGGCCGGTGGCCAGCCCCGAGGCGGACGACGACGCCACGTAGCCCAGGGCCTCCGCCACCTCGAGGATCTTTTCCCGGGTGGCGGGCGAAACCCTGGGCAGCCCCCGCACGGCCCGCGACACCGTTGCCGTGGATACTCCGGCGGCTGCAGCCACGTCCTCGATGGAGACGCCGCTGTGGCCCCCGCGTTGCGACCTCTCCGTAATGCGTGCCACGGTTTCCCCTCATGGACGAATCGTCCCTGGCTCAGCCCTTGAGTCCGCCGGCGAGCAGCCCGCGGACAAAGTAACGCTGCAGGCCAAAGAAGACAGCCAGCGGAGCGATGATGGACACGAAGGCCGCCGCGGGGTTCAGGTAGTCCCTGCTGCCGCGGGTACCGGAGATCTCTGCGAGCCGTTGGGTGATCGGAGCAACGTCCGCCGTTCCGCCGGAGAACACCAGGGCAACCAGCAGGTCATTCCACACCCACAGGAACTGGAAGATCGCGAGCGAAGCCAATGCAGGCACCGACAGCGGCAGGATGATCCGCCAGAAGATCGTGGTGTGGCCGGCCCCGTCCACCTTGGCCGCCTCGATCACTTCGCCCGGGATTTCCGAGATGAAGTTGTGGAGGAGGAAGATGCCCAGGGGAAGGCCGAACATCGTGTGCGCAATCCAGAGCTGGGCGTAGGATCCCGGCGGAATCTGAAGCACCTGGGTGAACAGCGTCAGCAGCGGGATCAACGCCATCTGCAGGGGGATGATCTGGAGGGCGAAGACAAAGATGAATGCTGCCTCGCGGCCTTTGAAATTGCCCCAGGCGAAGATGTAGGCCGCCATGGAGGCAAGCACCAGCACAAAGACCGTTACCGGGATGACGATCGCCACGGAGTTGGCGAAGTACTGGGACAGGTTGGCGGACTGCGATCCGGCAGCTGCAGTGACGTCCACATAGTTCTTGAACGTAAAGTCCCAGTCGGTAAAGAAGTTCCACCAACCATCGGAGCGCGGCCCCACCTGCTTGGCCGCCGGGCGGAAGGAGGACACCAGGAGGCCAAAGGTCGGCACCGTCCACACGGTTGCGATGATCACGGCGGCGGCGGTAGCCCACCGGGACGTGAGCTTGTTCTTAACGCGCCGCATGATGGGCGCGGAGTCCTCCGGCGAGGCGGGACGGCCGTTTGCTGGGCGCACCTTGGTCCGGGAAGTGTTCGCTGCCTCATCCGGCGCTGGCATGACTGTCATCGGATTTCCCTTTGCTGACGAAGTACGCGGGCGTTGTAGACCACGATGGGCAGGACCAGAAGGAAGAGAACCAGGGCAAGCGCTGCACCCCTGCCAGGTTCGCCGGCACGGAACGCCTGGGTATACATCTCATTGGCGATCACCGAGGTGTCGTAATTACCCGCTGTCATGGTGCGGACAATGTCGAAGACCTTCAGAGTCGCGATGGTGATGGTTGTCAGGACCACCACCAACGCGCCGCGGATACCCGGGATAGTGACGTTCCGGAACTGCTGCCACGGGTTGGCCCCGTCCAGCCGGGCCGCCTCCACGAGTTCCATCGGCACGCCCTTGATGGCTGCCGAAAGGATCACCATGGCGAACCCGGTTTGAATCCAGACCATGACGATGATGAGGAAGATGGTGTTTTCCGGAGCGTCGAGGAGGAACTGTTTGGGGTCCATGCCGAGGGCAACCCGGATTGCGTTGATCACGCCGGTCTGTTCGATGGAGGGGCCGCGGTAGTCGTAAACCAGTTTCCAAATGATGCCGGCACCCACAAACGAGATGGCCATGGGCATGAACACCAAGGCTTTAAGGACCTTCTCGCCGCGGGCTTTGTCGATAAAGACCGCGTAGGCGAGGCCGAAGCTGGTGGAGAGCAGCGGCACCAGGATGGTCCAGATGATCGTATTCCGGAGTGTAGCCAGCGCTGCGGGCTGGGTGAACATCCAGACGAAGTTATCCACGCCGTTCGCTTGGCCCGAAGCATCCGTAAAGGCCAGAAAGGATGTCTGAACGGCCGGATAAACAAGGCCGACCAACATCAGGATTGCCGCCGGCGCCAGAAAGCCAACGATCGTTACTTTGTCTTTGACTGATTTGGGAGCCCTGTCCACAATCAGCATGATCAGCCCGATAAGCGCGGCAAAAACCGCTAAAGCTATAAAGACTTGAAGAAACTTTCCTCCAAGGAATTCCATTGCCCAACCTCCGTGGTGTGCGTGGATCAGATAGTGCGGAAGACACCGCGCCCTTGGGACTCAAGATCCCAAGGGCGCGGTGTGAAGGAGGTCAGCCCTTCGGCCAGCTGCTTTCGATGCTGTCAGCAACCTGCTGGGCCGGGGTGCCGTTGATCCATGCAACGATGCCCTTCCAGAAGGAGTTGGAGCCTACTGCGCCGGGCATCAGGTCAGAACCGTCGAAACGGAATACCGTCTTCGGATCCTGGAGGAGTGCGATGGACTGCTTGTCGAGTTCCGTCTGCGCGTTCGCCGGGTCCAGTCCCTTGTTCGCGCTGATCACGCCACCGAGCTTGACCCGGTTGTTGGCGAACTCGGCGCTGGCCAGGTAGGCCTGGAAGGCCTGCACCTCGGGGGTGTCCTTGTACGCGCCCACCATTTCGCCGCCGCCGGTGATTGCCTGGCCCTTGCTGGCATCAATCGGCGGCGTCATGAACGCCCACACGTCGCCGTCGGGAGCCACTTTGGTCCCTTCCGGCCAGTTGGCGGCCTGGAAGTTGGCCTGGTGGTGCATGGCGCACTGCCCATCGAGGACAGGCTGCCCTGCCTGCGCGAAGCCGGTGCTCAGGATTGAACGAACGTCGCCGAAACCGCCGTTGACGAATTTGTCGTTCAGGAGGATCTCACCGGTCTTGTTCATGGCAGCCACGATCTTGGGATCGTTGAAGGGAATCTGGTGGCTTACCCACTGGTCATAAACCTCGGGTCCCTGGGCACGAAGGACAACGTCCTCCACCCAGTCAGTGCCCGGCCAGCCGGTCGCTTCGCCCGATTCGAAGCCCGCACACCACGGCTTCATGGTGCCGTCGTCGGCGATCTTCTTGGACAGCGTCAGCATTTCGTCCCAGGTCTTGGGGACGGCCCAGCCTTTATCCTTGAAGGTCTTCGGGGCGTACCAGACGTAGCCCTTGACGTTGGCCAGCATTGGAGCGGTATAGAAGACGCCGTTGACGGTGCCGTACTTTTTCCAGTCAGCGGACCAGTTTTTGTCCACCAGATCGGAAACTGCCTTGGGCGCGGACTTCAGGTTGCCGGCCTTGGCCTGGTCGGCCATGAGTCCGGGCTGGGGGAAGATGGCGATGTCCGGCGCGTTTCCTGCCTTGGCCCGGACCCCGATCTGGGTCTCGAATTCCTTGCTGCCCTCGTACTTGATGGTTGCCCCGGTGCACTGCTCGAACGGCTTGAACGCAGACTCGAGGTTCGTCGCCTCGATATCGACAATAGTGGAGTAGACGGAGACGGTTTTCCCGTCATGCTTGCCGTAGCTCGCGTAGGCCGAGCAGTCAACGTTCTTGGTATCCGCCCCACCCCCGGAACTGCTGCACGCCGTCAGGGCTAACGCCAGTGCTCCGGTTGCGGCAATCGGAAGCAGATATTTGCGGTTATTCATTTGCTGATGACTCCTCGGTGAGTTCCAGAACAGGTGCGTGTGCAGTTACTGAAGGCCATGGACGTGGTACGGGTCACACAGTAACTAGGTTTTCGCGCTAAATGCAAGCGTTTACACCGCGTCGTGTCCGAAAGGAGACCTGGGTCAAGAACCGGTCCCGGGAGCACCAAAGGTGTCACCGGCGCAGGAACAATGCATTCGGACCTATGCCCTGAGACGTCTCCCCGGGGTAGACCCGAATTGGGCCGGAGGGCTGGTTGGGCGGGCAGCCCGGGATAGATCTGTGCTAGCGGACCCGCTCGGCGCGGCTGAACCGTGTCCGGGCCCCGGCACCGATGTGGATCAGGACGGGCGTTGGTTTTCCCACCACTGCGTCCAAGGCCGCCACGAGCGCCGTGACTTCCGCCGCCAAGAGGTGGGGCGCGACGCCCTGGCGCGGTTGAAGCCTGATTTTCAGGGCCGGCGTGCCGTGGACGTCGTAGGTGGCCACCGTGGCACCGGCAAGATCCGGGCGTTCCGCCAAGGCATGCTTCAGCGCCTGCTCTGCGACTCCCCCGCTGATCCGCACGTCTCCGGGGACGGCTCCGGGATCGAAATCGGTTACCAGCAGGTTGCTTCGGCCTTTGCCCTGCTGGGCAATCCAGGCAACCATAAGGCCAATCAAGACCACCAGTGCGAGGGCCATGATGATCCACAACCAGCTTTCGGGGCGGCCGGGAAACTGGGTGCTGGCAAAGGCCTGATTGAGCCCGTTCCAGGCCGCAGCCGACCACCCGTGCCACCACGTCCCCACGGCGGGGACCGTGGCCAGCAGCACCAGGAGGACGCCCACCGCGAACAGTTTGAATCCAAGGATTCCGATCAGGATGCGGTTGAGAAGCGCGGGTGTGCTGGTCATGCGCCAATCACCCCTGCCGTGGAAATGTTCACGCGGACCTCCGGTAGCGGATCCAGCTCCATCTCCCTGAGTTCGTCTTCGACGGCGGCAAGCACCGCCTGCTCCGTCACCGGCACTCCTGAGGTGGGCCGGACATTGACGGTGACCTGCCGCTGCGAGACCACCACCATGACCTGTTCCGGAGTGACATTGGCGGCAAGCGTGGCCCTGCGGGCCAGGGCCGACGCGATGACCTCGTCATCCACCACCACGGCGGTGGAGAAACCGCCGCCGCTCAGTACGTGCCGCGCGCGCCTACCGGGCAGCACGGCGTTGAGCAGAAAAAAGAGCCCCACCATCGCAATCACGGCACCGCCGGCACCGAGCAGCAGCGGGGGAAATCCGGCGGGCAGTGCAACGATCCGCTCAGCGGCCAGTTGGGGTTCGATCAGCCAGGCCGGTTGCCCTATGGCGTGCACGGCCGATTCGAGCAGGCCGTAGCCCGCGACTGCCATAACTAGCACGGCCGCCACCACCGAAAGTGCCGCCCGCGGTGAATGCGTCTCCCGGTGGACTACCCTGCGCATGTCCAACTGACGTCCGTTGGGCGCCGGGGCCGCCTCCCTGGGGCCCGCCACGTGCTCATCCACCAACTTGTGACTCACTGGACCCTGCCTCCCTCGCTTGGCTTGACACCGCTGATTCGGATATCCACCCTGCTCAGGCGCGCGCCGCTCAACGCCGTCACGGTGGAAAGGATCCTGCTTTTGGCCTCCACCGTCCGGTCCCAGATGGGTCCACCGAACGCGGCCACCCTGCCGGCATCCCGCAGCACGGCAGTCAGGGGCGGAATCCTGATGGGCGAGACAAGCGTCAGAGCCAGCAGGCCGTCGTCGTCAGACCAGTCCGCCCGTACATCGTGCGCCTCCACTCCGAGGGCCTCGGCAGCCGCTGCTTTTGCAAGGCTGGTCAGGGCCTGTGTGCTGATCCGGTTATGACCATTCAGCCCCTGTCCAGAAACGGAGGGTGCGGCCGCGGTCATGATGAGGAGCGCCGGCCGATGATTGCATCCATGACGCCGCGCAGGTCCAGTTTTCCTTCTGCAGCGCGGCCCAGCAGGGCCCCGATGGCCATGAAGAGGAGCGATACCAGGAAGCCCCACAGCCCGAATTGAAAGGACATAAACGCCACGAACGCGCCCACGGCGATGCCCACTACGGTCAGGTTCACAGCAGAGCCTCCCTCTCTGTGGCCACAGGGGCGGCCGCCTTGGGCGGCGGCGCCACGTAGACGTCGGTTACTTCGACATTGACTTCAATGACCTGAAGGCCAACAAGTTCCTCGACGGCGCGGTACACCGATGCGCGGACTTGATCGGCAAGGGAGTGGAGCGGGGTGCCGTAGGAGGCCACGAGGCTGATGTCCACGGCCACCTGCGTCTCGCCTACCTCGGCACGGACACCGGCGGCATGGTCTGAGCTGCCAACTGCATCCCGGATGGCACCAAGAGCCCGCGACGGAACGGAGCCTAGGGAATATACGCCGGGCACGGCGCGCGCGGCAATGCCGGCGACCTTTGCCACGGCCGCTTCAGCGATCACGGTGCGGCCATGGCCGGGCACAGGTGCCGTGCCGGCGAGCTGACTGGCAGCAAGCGGACCGGCATCAAACTGGCGCCCGGTCGAATCGGGTTGTGGGTTCTGGTATTCCATCAGGCACTTCCCCTTCTGTTGTTTCCAACCCTATCCCCTGGCCGTGACAACCTGCTGGAATTTTGCGCGGCCCGCCAGGCCGCGCACTCCGCAGCACCGGTTAAAGAAGAAAAGCACCAGTTCCGAAGAACTGATGCTTCCCAGTGGTGGCTCCGACCGGCGTCGATCCGGTGACCTTTCGATTTTCAGTCGAACGCTCTACCAACTGAGCTACAGAGCCTAGGTGACATGTCACCATGACCGCCGAAATCTCTTCCGGCAACCAGAGCGACCCTGACGGGACTTGAACCCGCGACCTCCGCCGTGACAGGGCGGCGCGCTAACCAACTGCGCTACAGGGCCTTGCTTTTCTTGCTTCGCAGTATGACTACCGCGTTTTTTCAAGGCTTCCAGCTTACCAGACAATTTCTGCCTGCCTGACCAGTTCCTTGCGTACCCCCAACGGGATTCGAACCCGTGCCGCCGCCGTGAAAGGGCGGTGTCCTAGGCCGCTAGACGATGGGGGCCAGAACCCGTTCGGAACAAAAGAAAAGGCTTCGGGCCGAGGCCGTCAGTCTTTGTCGTTTGGTGTTTCTCCGAACTGGACTCTAAAACTATAGGGCCTTGGACGGAATATTCCAAAATCGCGCGGGGAAGCCCTCATCGAAGTCGCCTGGACAGGCGAAGATGGACAGATGGATGCCGTTGCTGCGCTCAATGAGATTGCCTTCTGGCTGGAGCGCGGACGCGCTGCCACCTTTAAGGTTCAGGCTTTTCGCAAGGCAGCCGGGGTCATCGCGGGCCTGCCCTCCGCCGAGGTGGAGGCCCGCGCCCGGGACGGCAGGCTCAAAAGCATGAAGGGAATCGGCGACCGGACCTACCAGGTGGTGCGCCAGGCGGTGGACGGCGAAGTGCCGGACTATCTCGCAGATCTCCGCCTGAAGGGGCAGGAGCCGCTGGACGACGGCGGGGCCGAGCTGCGGAAGTCCCTGCGCGGCGACCTCCACAGCCACAGCGACTGGTCCGACGGAGGGTCCCCCATCCCTCTGATGGCTGCGGCGGCGAAGGTGCTGGGCCGCGAATACCTTGCCCTCACCGACCACTCGCCCAACCTGACCATCGCCAACGGCCTCAGCGTGGAGCGCCTCACCGAGCAGCTCGACGTCGTGGCAGGGCTCAACGCCGGCAACACGAACGGCTTCCGGCTCCTCGCCGGCATCGAAGTGGACATCCTGGAATCCGGCGAGCTGGACCAGGCGCCGGAGATGCTGGACCGGCTGGACATCGTGGTGGCCAGCGTCCACTCCAAACTCCGCGCGGACCGGAACACCATGACCGAGCGCATGTTGGGAGGCATCCGGGATCCGCACACCAACGTCCTGGGCCACTGCACCGGCCGCCTCGTGGAAGGTTCACGGGGCACCCGGCCCCAGTCCGAGTTTGATGCCAAGGAAGTCTTCGCTGCCTGCGCCGAACACAACGTGGCCGTGGAGATCAACTCGCGGCCCGAGCGGCAGGACCCGCCGGACGACCTGATCCGGCTTGCCCTGGACGCCGGCTGCCTGTTCTCCATCGACAGCGACGCCCACGCCCCGGGGCAGCTCGACTTCCTCCAGTACGGAGCGGCCCGCGCCGCCCGGAACGATGTCCCTGCCGAGCGGATTGTCACCACATGGCCCCTGGACCGGCTTCTGGCGTGGGCGGCGAAGGACTGACGCAGGCCGGCTACTTCACCGCGGCCGCCAGCTTCTCCCGGAAATCCTGCTTGGTCGTCAACGTCAGCTTCTCGCCATTCAGGAAGAAAGTCGGGGTGCTTCTCACGCCCAAGGCCGTGCCGTCCGCAATGTCGGCGCGGATGCGTTCCTTCGTTTTCTCGTCAACCACTACAGCGTCGAACGCGGCAAGGTCGAGTCCAAGTCCCTGGGCGAAGGTCCGGAACAGCGGCCCCTGGGACTCGGTTTTTCCGTGCCACAGGTCCTGGGTTTCAAATAATTTTGCGGACATCGCTTCAAATTTTCCCTGCTGCGCAGCAGCTTCCACAGCGAGCGCGGCCGTGCCGGAGTTCGGATGCCCGGGCAACGGGAAGTAGCGGTTGACGAACGTGACCCTGTCGCCAAATTCCTGTTTCAGTTCCTCCACGAAGGGATGGACGGCGCGGCAGGCTTCGCATTCAAAGTCCAGGAATTCCACCAGCTGCGCCTTTTCCACCGCCGGGGCGGTGAGCCGGTGACTGTCCGTCCGGACCAGCTGTTCGGCGCCTGCAGCGCCTGTGGCAGGCGCTGGGGCCGCCGGGGGCTTGTTCAGCGTCAGCATCGCGTACCAGGCACCGCCTGCCAGGACAATGACACCGAGCAGGATCCAGATGACCAGGCGGATCCGTTTCGCCGGATCCGGCGCGGAGCCGCGGGAACTTGAAGCTGTGACCATGAATCGCATCCTAACCGGGACCGCGGTATCGCCCGCCCATTACGGGCCCCCACCCGCGGCGGGCACCTGACGAGACGTGACCGATTTCCGCCAGCTTCCAGCGGAGGCGCAGGGCTACATTGGCAGCATGGCTTCAACCTCCCCCACCGGCTCCAGGGCATCATCAGCACCTCACACGCGACAGGGCGGCGTCAGCGCCCGGGGAGTCGCAGCCGTGCTGGTCACGGTGGTGCTGTGGGCCTCGGCGTTCGTGGGAATCCGGGCGATCGGACCCAGCTTTTCCCCCGGTTCCCTGACGCTGGGCAGGTTGGCAGTTGCCGCCGTCGTACTCGGTGCCCTGGTGCTGCCGCAGCTGACGAAGAGCAAGATACTGCCGCGCGGCCGCGAATGGTGGCCGATCGTCGGGTACGGCGTGATGTGGTTCGGCGGTTACAATGTGGCGCTGAACGCGGCGGAGCACCTCCTGGACGCCGGCACCGCGGCCCTGCTGATCAACGTCAATCCCGTCCTCGTGGCCATCATGGCGGGCTTCGTCCTCAAGGAAGGCTTCCCCCGCTGGCTGATCATCGGCAGCCTCGTTGCCTTTGGCGGGGTGGCAATGATCGCGCTCGGATCCGGCGCGGCATCCGGCGAACGTTCGACGGCGGATGTTGCGGGCGTGCTGCTCTGCCTCCTTGCCGCGGTGCTCGCCGCTGTCAGTGTCATCATCCAGAAGCCGGTGCTGCGGAAGGTCCCGGCAGGCCAGGCAACGTGGTTCGGGATCATGGTGGGCGCACTCTGCTGCCTGCCATTTGCCGGACAACTGGTGTCCGAACTGCAGGCTGCCCCGTTGTCCGCAACGCTGGGGCTCGTGTACCTCGGCGTCTTCCCCACTGCGATCGCGTTCACCACGTGGGCCTACGCGCTCTCCCTCATCGACGCCGGGAAGCTGGCTGCCACCACGTATTTGGTGCCCGGAAGTACCATCCTGATCTCCTGGCTGCTCCTTAGCGAAGTCCCCTCCCTCTGGGGCCTCGTGGGCGGCGTGGTCTGCCTGATTGGGGTGGGCCTGACCCGCAGCCGGTCCCGTACTGCCGTCCGTCCTTGAGCACAGGCGGGAAGGGCGGAATTCCGCGCTACAGTCGGGAGATGCCCGCCAATCCGCCGCCCGGACTGCCCATCATCCCTGAGGGTCCCCACGAGCCGCTTCCCTTCGAGATGTCCGCTGACGACTTCGAAGCCGCTGTCACGGACGCCCTGGGCCTGATCCCGCCCAAGCTCGCAGCCGCCATGGACAACGTGGCCGTCTTTGTCGAAGACGACTATGTCCCGGGCCCTGGCGAAGACCTGGACACCGTCCTGCTGGGCCTCTATGAAGGCGTCCCCCTGACCGAGCGGGATTCCTGGTGGGACGCCGGTTCGCTGCCGGACCGGATCACTATATTCCGCCAGCCCATCCTGGACATCTGCACGTCCCGGGACGAGGTGATCCAGGAGGTGGCGGTGACGGTGGTGCACGAGATCGCCCACCACTTCGGCATCGATGACCACCGCCTGCATGAGCTTGGCTGGGACTAGCCTGTAGTCATGGGACACGACCACAGCCACACTCACGGCATCACGGCGACGGGCAGGCACCGCAAACGGCTCATCGCCGTCCTGGCCATCACCCTGACGGTTGTCCTGATCCAGGTTGTAGGCGCGGCCCTGTCCGGATCGCTGGCGCTGCTGGCCGATGCCGGCCACATGCTGTCCGACGCGGCAGGCGTGACCATCGCGCTTCTGGCGGCCTGGATCGCCGGACGGCCCGCGAGCGACCAGCGGACCTACGGTTACCAGCGCGCGGAGGTCCTCGCCGCCCTTGCCAACGCGCTCATCCTGATTGTCATCTCCGTGGTCATCTTCACCGAGGCCATCCGGCGGATCGGGTCGACGCCCGAAGTGCACACCGACATCATGCTCTTCGCGGCCATCCTGGGCGCGGTTGCCAACCTGGTGTCACTGCTGATCCTGCACGGCGCGCACCAGGACAGCCTCAATGTGCGCGGCGCCTACCTTGAAGTGCTCGGCGACCTGCTGGGCTCCTTCGCCGTCATAGTCGCGGCGGTGATCATCATGTTCACGGGCTACCAGGCGGCCGATACCATCGCGTCGGTCCTCATTGCCCTGATGATCCTCCCGCGCGCGTGGAACCTGCTCCGCGATGTAGTGGACGTGCTCCTGGAAGCCACCCCCAAAGGCGTGGAGGTGCAGATGATCCGCGAACACATCCTCAGCGTCGACGGCGTGGTGGACGTCCATGACATCCACATCTGGACCATTACCTCGGGCGTGCCGGTGTTTTCCGCCCATGTGGTGGTGGAGGACGGCGTGCTGAACGCCCGGGGCGCAGACCAGGTCCTGGACAAGCTCACGGCGTGCCTCGGCTCCCACTTCGACACCGAGCACTGCACCTTCCAACTCGAGCCCGCGAGCCATTCCGAGCACGAATCGCACCAGCACGCCTAAGACCTCCCCCGCTGATGCCCTCGGGACTAGGCAGACACGCCGACGCTGGTTGTGGCGAAATAACACTGTTGTTGTTTATGTTATTGATGTGACTCCTGTTGCTAAAGTGCAATATGTCACGTAGCCTCTGACTGCTGGGGGATCAGCAGAGGGGCATTTTGTGCCGCCACCAGACCTCGCCCGCCAGCCTTACTATGCTGCGAGGTTCTGAGAATGGGTTTGTCCGGGTCCGGCCTGAAGGCCATCGTGCTGTGTACCGCCGTCGTGCTTTCCGGAACACTCGCCCTCCCTGCCCAGGCATCGCCAACGGCAATGGCGCCCGTCATCCAGCGTCCCGCGTCACCAGACGTGCCCTCCGCCGAGGACATCGCCGCGGCGAAGTCCAGTGAAAGCGCGACGGCGGACCAGGTCACGGCCATCGAGCGACTCCTGGCGGATGCCGCCGGCGCGCAGCAGGTCACCTTCGCGCTGACGCTGCAGGCAAACAACGCCTACAGCGAGGCGCTGGTGGAACTGCAGACCCGCCGGAGCGCGGCAGACGTTGCCACCGCGCGGGCAGAGGCGGCGCTGCAGACACAGGACAAGACCCGCAAACAGGTGGGCCAACTGGCCGGAGGCCTCTACCGCAACGGCGGCCTGAACCCGACGCTCACCACCTTCGTCAGCGGCAATGGTGAGGCGCTCCAGCAGGCCGCAACCTTGGAGGCCATTTCGGCCAGCCGCAGCCGGGCCTTCGAATCCGCGGAGACAGCGGCTGCCGCGGCGCAATCGCTCACCGCCGCCGCCCAGGACGCAAACCGGGCCGCCGACGACGCCGCCAAAACCGCCGAAGCCCGCAAGGCCGAGGCCGAAGGAGCCAACGCAGCCCAGGTCCGGGCAGTGACCGACGCGCGGGCCCAGCGCACCGTTCTGGTGGACCAGCTGGCGCAGCTGAGGAACACCACCGTGGCACTGGAATCCGCCCGGGTGGACGAACTCGACCGGCAACGCGAAGAGGCCACGCTCGCGGCCATCACCGCGGCTGCGGCACAGGGTGCGCCCGGCCAGTCGGTTGGCACTTCCGCTGCGTCGGGCGGAACCCCTCCGGACCGGAATGCCATTCAGGCGCCGGCGGCCCCGCGGTCTGTGCCGACACCAGCTCCCGCGCCTGCCCCTGCCCCTGCTCCCGCCCCGGCACCAGCACCGGCTCCTGCGCCCGCCCCAGCACCCGCGCCAGCGCCAGCACCCGCACCCGCACCGGCTCCTGCCCCCGCCCCAGCACCCGCACCAGCTCCTGCGCCCGCCCCAGCACCAGCTCCCGCGCCAGCACCCGCCCCAGCACCAGCTCCCGCGCCAGCACCCGGCGGCTCGGTGGAGACTGCCATCTCGGTGGCGCTGTCAAAGACGGGGTCGCCCTACTTCTACCAGTACGGCGGGACCGGCCCCACCGGTTTTGACTGCTCCGGCCTGGTCCAGACTGCGTTCGCCGCGGCCGGCAAATACCTGCCCCGCACCGCTGCCCAGCAATACGCGGCTGCTCCGGTACACGTGCCTCTTTCCGAGGCCCGGCGCGGCGACCTGTTGGTCTGGGGTTCGGCCCCGGGCTTTTATCACGTCGCCATCTACCTTGGCAACGGCCAGGTGGTGCAGGCACTCAACCCCGATGAGGGCATCGGGGTCACCCAGCTGAGCCGGATGGCCGGAATGCAGCTCTACCCCTACGCCGCGCGCTACTAAGGTTCATACTCCAAGCGGGCGCGCACTCCGACCACAGGGTTTCCTGCCTCAGGACAGGATGTCCTTGGTGACGAACCGGGCATAGGCGAGCGCTCCGAACACAGCCATGTACCCGGCCTGCAGCAGGGCATTGTTCGCGAAGGAGTCCCACACCACCGGCTGGCGCATGACATCCGCGAACCCGAACCAGTAGTGCGTGAACAGCCACGGGTGCAGCCACTCAAGCTGCGGCAGCTGGTCGGCGATCTGGGACGCCACGGATACCACCACTGTTGCCGCCATCGCCCCGACCGGAACCACGGTCAGGGTGGACAGGAACAGCCCGATCGCCGACAACCCGGCAAGGGACACCGCCAGATACGCCGCGATCAGGACAAGCCGTAGCGCTGCCTCCGGCGGCTGGACCACGTCGCCGGAGAGAAGGGTCACGGGCCCGATCGGGAACAGGGCGGCTCCGATCGCTGCTCCGGCGAGGGCCACCGTGAGGGGAGCGGCGAGGCAGAAAGCCAGCGCACCGGCGTACTTCACCAGCAGCAGCCGGACGCGGCCGGCGGGCGCCACCAGCAGGTACCGCAGGGTGCCCAGGCTCGCCTCGCCCGCGATGGTATCGCCCGCCACCACCCCGATGGTCAGGGGCAGGAACAGCGGCACCGCCACGAGCATCGCAGTGACGGCCACGAACACCCCGTTCTGCGTGATCCGGTCCAGGAATGCCGGCCCGCGGCCGGGAGGAACGGTCGACGAGAGCCTGACGGCGACGGCGATCAGTACCGGTATTGCGGCCAAGGCCGCCAGCATCGCCCAGGTCCGGCGACGACGGAAAAGCGTGGTCAGTTCAGACGCGAGCAGGGACAGGCCGGACGTGGCGGCCGGTGCACTTCCGGGGGCCGGTGCACTCGCGGGATCTGCAGCCCCGTCAGCACTGCCAGCAGGGTCAGCACTGGTGACTTCACTGGGCAACGTCGAACCCCTCCCCCGTCAGGGCAACAAAGCGGTCCTCCAGGCTTTCGCGCTCAACTGAAAAGCCGCGGACACGCACCCCAGCCGCCACGAGCCCGGCAACAATGTCTTCCGGATGGGGCAAGTCCGGCTCTGGCGGCTGTTGCACGTTACCCGCGGCAGTCGCCGCACTCGCCGCCGGGGCAGCAACTGCCGCCCCGGCGGTGACCACTTCGCCGTCCACACCGTCCCCGCGCTCCGTAGTCATGCCCAACCGCAGCAGGACCTCACAGGCGGTGCCGGCGTCGGGCGTTAACAGCCGGATCCGCATGTCGCCGCCCCGGCGGAGCTCCTCAAGCGGCCCCTGGGCGACCAGCCGGCCGGCACTCATGATCGCCGCGTGCGTGCAGATCTGTTCCACTTCGGCCAGCAGGTGGCTGGAGACGAAGACAGTGGCGCCGTCGGCGGCGAGGGAGCGGACCAGGCTGCGCACCTCACGCGTGCCCTGCGGGTCCAGGCCGTTGGTGGGCTCATCCAGTACCAGCAACTCGCGTGGCGACAGCAGCGCGTTGGCGATCCCGAGCCGCTGCTTCATGCCCAGCGAATAGGCGTGCACCCGTTTGCCGGCGGCGTGCGAGAGCCCCACCCGCTCAAGCGCTGCCGCCACGCGCGCGTTCCTGGTGCCCGGCGTTCCATACCGGCTTGCAGCGTCGAACCGGTGCAAATTGGCGGTGCCGGAGAGAAAGGGATAAAACGCCGGCCCCTCCACCAGCGCACCCACGCGAGGCAGCACCTCCTGCAGGCGATGGGGCATCGGCATACCGAGGACGCTGACAGTTCCGGCGGACGCCGCGGCGAGGCCAAGCAGCATCCGGATAGTGGTTGTTTTGCCGGATCCATTGGGCCCCAGGAATCCGAAGACGGCGCCGTGGGGCACGGCAAGATCCACATCGTTCACCGCCACCTGGCGGCCGAACCGTTTAGTCAGGCCCCGCGTTTCGATGGTCAGACCGGCAGCAGTGCTGCCGGCCGCGCTCACGCTGCGCCGGCGGCGGCTTCAAGCCGCTCCGCCGGAACCATCCCCACAAAGATCCTGCCGTCGTCGGTCAGCAGGACGTTGACCAGCGCCGTGGACAGGAGCCGCCCGCCGGGTACGACGCCGGCGGCCTGGGACAGGAGCGGGTCCTTCAGAATCGTTTCGGTCAACTGAGCGCCCTGTCCATCAGGTGCCGCCGGGAACCCCACCACAGATTCCCAGCCCGTGCCGGTCACAGTGGGCGTGGGGCCGTCATGATGCCGCAGCTTAGCTGCGTCGCCCGGGACATGGTCCGGGCTGCCCATTCCGGGCTTCCCGGGGAGGCCGGACATGGGCGGGACGGCAGGCGCCTGCAGCTGTTTGACCGTGGCTCCCGGCGGGGCCACGAAGTTGAACGTGGCATCCTCAGGGGCAGCAAGGGACAGGCTGGTGAACCCTGCCTCGAAGGCGGGTTTCACTTGGCCCCGGGCGGACACCGTCACCCTGAGCGGCATGCCGGTCTGGCCGTCGACGGCGATGGCCACCTTCGCGAGCAGGGTCCCGTCGGTGCGCGGTGCGAGCTCCAGGCTGTAGGCGGACCGGCCGGCCACCTGCACCTCGGGGCCAACGGTCACAGCCGTGGAGCTGTCAACCTTGGCGAGGAACTTCGCGGCCAGGTCTTCCGGGGTGGGGAAGGCCTTCGTTGGCTGGTCCGAAGTGGACCCGTCGTGGCCCGGCAGGTCCTTGGCGACGGCTGGCAGGGTCAGGTGGGCGGCGGAGTTGTCCTTGGAGTTATAGAACCAGACCTCCTGGTCGCGCCGGATGACATCGCGTTCGGCCAACCGGTCCATCACCTGGACGCGCATTTTGGCGGGGCCGTCCATAAAAATGCGGGCAGTGTGCTCGCCGGTCAGGAGTTCGATGATCGATGCCGGGCCGCCTGCTGAAGCGGGCCCTGAGGTGGGGGCACCGGCCGGCAGTTCGGGCAGCCCAAGGTTGGAGACCTGCTCAACGGTGCCGGAAAACGTCTTGGTGTTGTGCTGCCCCAACAACGTGAGGACCTCGGCCGGAGACTTCTCCGGCAACGGATCACCCGCCCGCGCGGGAATGGATCCCACCAGCACACCGGCGGCGATCAAGGCGGGTACAGCTGCGGCCGGCACCCAGCGCTTCCATGCGCGGTTCATGCCCGGCCCGCTTCATCGTTGGAGCCCATACGTTCAGGTTACGCCTGCGGACGCCTGCGCACACCCCCGGAGGGACGGCACCGCAGACGGCACCCGAGGGTTACGAAGGCACCACGGTTCCCGCGCCGCCGTCGACCGTTATCTGCTGGCCCGTGGCAAGCCGCAAGGTAGCATCCGGGACGCCCACCACCGCCGGGATGCCGTACTCGCGTGCCACGACGGCGCCATGGGAGTTGGGCCCGCCCATCTCCATCACGAGGCCGCCCGCAGTGAGGAAGAGCGGGGTCCAGCCAGGGTCCGTGGACGGCGCCACCAGGATTTCGCCCGGTTCAAGATGGGCGCCCACCGGATCCAGGATGACGCGGGCAGCGCCCGTGACCGTCCCGGCAGACGCCGGGCTGCCGGTCAGCATTCCTGCCTCCGCCGGCTGTCCCGAACTGCCGGCAGGCTGCACCGCCTCCGGTTCTGTGCCGTCCGAAAGCAGGACCCGCGGCACATGCCGCCGCGCCAACTCCACGTCATACGCCGCACGCCGTTCTGCCACCAGGCCGCGCAGGTCAACATGGCCTGTTCCCGGCTGCCCGCCGGGGCCGCCCTCCGCGACCCTGCGGAGCCCTGCCCTGGCTTCTTCGAGGTTCAGGAAGAAGACGTCATCCGGTGTGTCCAAAGCACCGGCAGCCGTGAGCGCCGTTCCGACCAGCACCAGTTGCTTACGGACTTCGTCAAGTGCCACCACCAGCTGGAACTTGGGCAGTTCCCGTAGGCCGGTAAACAGCCTCGCGCGCCGCAGAGCTGATTCAACCACAGCACCCCGGAGCCGCCCCCGGCCGCGCGCCTCCGCAACAAGCCGCCCGATCTGGGCTTCGGCTTCCTCGGCGGCGTTGCTGAACTGGACGTCCGGCGGGACGGCGCCGGCAGGGAGCCGCAGATAGTTGGCCAACACGCCAAAGATCTGCCGGGGATCGTCGGACCAGCGCGGCATTCCGACGTCGATCTCGGCCACCGCGCGGTGCCCGTACTGATCCATGAACCGCGCCAGTCCGGCCTGCAGCACGGAGGGCAGCTGGCCTGCCCTGAAATCCTCGGCGAGCTCGGCGGCTTTCCGTTCGGTCATGGCGGTGCGGGACCCGCCGTCGTTCCTTATCACCTGGGCGAGGCGCCACAGTTCCAGGTCCATCTCGGTGGTCACATTGTTGGGAAGCCCGCGGAGGACCACCTGCAGGTCATCCCACCTGCCACCGCCCAGCAGCTTCCCGACCAGCCCGAGCGCGGCAAAACCCAGCGCCGGGAGGGGGATGATGGATGGCACCACCGAAAAGAGTCGAACGCTGAGGATGTATTCAGCATGGTCGAGCCGCTGCAGCGGGGTGGCACCAGCCGGAGGCTGAAGGGAGTTGCCGAATTCGCGCGCCTGCCGGTTGGCACGGCGGAGCGCCGCGTTCGGCCGCAGGGCTGCCCGGAAGAGTGTCTCCGGCACCCGAGCGCGCGCCGCGACGGGCACCACGTGCTGCAGCAGACCCAGCGGAGTTCGCCGGGTCACGGAAAACCGCGGGTCCTCGAAGATCTTTCGCAGCACGGTGGCTGAGCGCGCTTCCATCACGTCAAAGACCCTGGGCACGATCCGCCGGCCAGTGGTGCTGCGGGCAACAGCAGTCAGGTCGAAGTAGATGCGCTGGCCGGCCTCGGCGTAGGGTGACGGACCGTTGTGTGGGCGGGGCACGTCGAAGTTCGCAGCGCGGGCCACGGACGAGGCGATCAGCCGGAATGCGGCCAGGCCCATCGGCGTGATGGGGCGGGTCAGGCCCTGCGCGAGGCTGAGGCACAGATACACGCGCGTCCCGCCCGGCGCCGCTCCCCCGGCCGCCGCAGCTTTGTCCGCTGCCCGCTGGGGAATCGGGAACAGGGTGGTGATGGGCCGCGACTGCGTCAGCCACAGGCGTCCGGCGGCGTCGATGGCCCATTCGATGTCCTGCGGTGCGCCGAAGTGCTGCTCCACGCGAAGGCCAAGGACGGCGAGCTCGGCCGCCTGCCGGTCCGTGAGGCATGCCGCAACGCCACCGTTACTGACGGCCACTGTGCGGGTGCCGCCGCCGGAGATCGGCCGGACGGCGATGCGTTTGTCCCCCAGACGCCGTTCCAGGATCCGCCCGCTGACCGGATCAACCACAAAATGGTCCGGATTCACCGCTCCGGACACCACCGCTTCCCCGAGGCCCGTGCTGGCATCGATGACCGCCTGCTCCCGGCGGTTAGTCAGGGGGTTCGCCGTAAACAGCACCCCCGCGGCCGTTGCATCCACCATGCGCTGGACCACCACGGCGAGGGCCACCGCGGCGGGGTCGATCCCTCGGGTGGCCCGGTAGCTGACCGCCCGGTCAGTCCACAGCGACGCCCAGCAGTCCCGCACCGCCTCCACCACGGCGCCAGCACCCACCACGTTAAGGTAGGTGTCCTGCTGCCCGGCGAAGCTCGCAGACGGGAGGTCTTCGGCAGTCGCCGAGGACCGCACTGCCACCGGCACGTCGTTCCCCAGCGCCGCGTAGGCGGCCTCAATGGCGGCTGCGATGTCCGGCGGGACGGGAGCGGCCCGGATGACATCGCGCGCCTGGCCTGCCAGCGCGGCCAAGGCCGGAAGGTCGCCGTCGTTGGTGGATTTCAGGGCCTCGTGGACCGCGGCGAGCTGGCCGGCGCTTCCCTCTGCATGGCTGGCGGTGGCTTGGCGGTAGGCCGCCGTCGTCAGGCAGAATCCGCCCGGGACCGGCAGTCCGGCGGCCAGCAGCTCGCCAAGGTTGGCCGCTTTGCCCCCGACGACGGGCACCATTGCGGCCGTGACAGCCTCCAGCCCGATGGTTGAGGACCCGCCAGCCACTTTCCTGCCGTCCTTCTTCGAAGGCCGGCGGTCAGGCTGCGCCGAGAGCCGGGCCAAACTTCGCCCTGTCCGCCAGCCGCGGATCATCCCGGTCCGGCACCACCATGACCGGTCCCTTGGTGTGGTGCAGGACCCCGTCCGAGGTGGAACCCAGCAACATGCCCGTGAACCCGCCCCGGCCGCGCGTGCCCACCACGACAAGTTCCGCGTGCCTGCTGGCTTCCACCAGGACATCAACGGCCGAGCCGTCCCTCACTTCCGACTCCACCGGAAGGTTCGGGTAGTGGCTCTTCAGCCAGGCCTTCCCGGCTTCGAGCTGTTCACGGATGTCCTCAAACAGGGCCTGCCGGTCCATCGGGGCCGGCACCCACGCCAGCGACCCGCTGAACTGCGGCACGGCACAGATTACCCGCAGGGTTGCCCCGAGCCGTTCAGCCTGGTCCGCGGCTTCCAGCACGGCCACCCTGGCCTGTTCGGACCCGTCCACCCCCACCACCACGACGTTCTCAACCCGTTTGTGCCCCTCCTTGGCCTGCTCGGCCCGGACACGCTTGTCGTCCGTGGTTTCACCCAGCCGGTCCGAACAGATAAGGGGCACAGTTACCGTGGGGCACTTCGCGTGGGCGGGGAGGGCACTGCTCACCGAGCCCAGCAGGCGGCCCACAAATCCGCCGCGGCCGCGCGTGCCGAACACCAGCAGCTCCGCCGTTTCCGACATCTCCAGGAGCACGCCCGAGGCGTCACCGTTCTCCACGGAGGCATCGACGTCGATGTTGTAGCCGGCAACCTTGTCCATCGCCTGCTGGATGATGGCTTCCGCTCCCTCGCGGATCACCGAGTCATCCACTGTGGCGTAGCCGCCGTCCAGCCCGGACGCAGCGAAGATCGGCACTGAGTACGCGGTGACAATGTGCAAGGGCCGACGGCGGCGTTCGGCTTCCCGGGCGGCCCATACGAGGGCGCACTGGCCGTGGTCGGATCCGTCTACACCTACAACGATTCCCTTGGGAGCGGCGGAGCTGGCCACATGGCTCCGTTCCGGGTCCGGTTGCATCTCATGTGCGCCCATCGGGCCGCCTCCTCGCGGTACTGCCTCATATTCCGGCTGGTGTTCCGGCTGGTGTTCCGGCCATTCTGCCAGAAGCTGAGCGCTCCACCAGCACCGGTCGCAGGGACATTGCGGCTGGTCAGGAACACGTTGCTTCCATTTATCACTATTCTCGGTCCTTGAACACTTAGCAAGGGCGCCGCAGCCGGGTGCGGATGGTTATCCACAGCCCATGGCAACCGGTTCGGCAACCGTGTCCATCGTTAAGAAGAATGTTTCCAAATGGGCTATCGCCGGACACCAATTTTCTGTAGTCTTCGAGGCACTGCCGGTCCGTTGATGCCCTCCGCACGAGTGCGTCGCGGGCCGCTGTTGCGGCCGGACTTTGGGGGGTGCGGCAACGCGGGCGGGCAAGGATGCCTGCATCAACCGAATGCCTTAAGGAGGAGAACTGTAGTGTCAACCATGCCTGTGACTGGCGGGACCGAGCGGACCACCACGGTGATCATCGGCACAGGGCTTTCCGGGCTCGCCGTCGGCGCAGAACTGCGGCGGCGCGGCGTGGACGCCATAGTAGTGGACGGACTGGACATCCTCGGCGCCGGGCAACCGGCCAATACCACTTCACTGCAGCGCTGCGACGCAGCGGACTCCGACTCCCTCCGGGAACGCAACGAAATCCTCCGGCATCTGCGCAACTATGCCGCCAGCCATCAGATGGATGTCCGCAACACCACGCGGGCCGTTCAGCTGACCATGGTGGGCGGCGCTCCCGGTACCCCGGACGCGCCTGCTGCGGAGCCGGCCGCCGGCAAGTGGGAGGTCCACACCCCCAACGGCATCCTGTTGGCGGACCACATCGTGCTTACCCGCTGTGCCCACAGCCAGCTGCGCCGCATGCTGAGCGATTTCGGCATCACGGTGGGCCGCAACCTCGTGGCAGCCATGCGGACCATTGGCATCTACCTTGTGGGTGTGGGCGACCTGATTACGCCCTCGCCGAAGGAAGTGCTGCGGCAGGCAAAAACCGTGGGCCAGGCCATCTCAGCCAAGGTTTACCCGGAGGCCGGCCAGGACATCATGTCGGGAAGCTTCGCCGTCTAGGACGTTCAGCCCGCGTCTACGGTTCCTCGGTGTCGTCGTCGCTGCCGGCGCTAAGCCGGCGCTTGGCCAGGATGCCGATCGTCACCAGCAGCCCCAGGGCCACGGCGGCAAAGATCACCAGGCTCCACGGAAACGGTTCTGACGCATCAACTGCCGGTTCCGGCGCCACTGTAACTCCCGGCTGGGGGGTGCCCATGCCGGGAACACCGGCGGACGCCGTCGGACCGGCGCCCGCACCGGCTGTTGAAACGCCCGACGGCGAGGCCCCCGAAGCGGCGGCCGTTGCCGTAAAGCCGAACGTCCCCTCAATGGGGTGCGAATCCGAACTGACCACGCGCCAGGCCACGGTGTAAGCCCCCGCCGGAGCGCCCGCCTTCAGTTTCTGCGAAGCCACGTTGTCGAGAATTTCGACCGCCCCGTCAGCCCACTCGGCGCCAGCGGAGTCCTTCACCGAAAACTGTGCGCCGATCCCCAACGGGTTCTTGGTGAACGTGACGGAGACTTTCTCAGGCGGCGCTTCCAGCGTGGCGCCCTGGGCGGGGCTGCTGGACTCAGCGGTGTCGTGCGCCAAAGCCGGGGCGGAGAACCCCAGCAGCGCGGCGGCGAAAACGAAGGTCCCAAGCAGGACACTCAGCAACTGGCGGCGGATGGATCGCATGGGTGGACTGCTCCCTAAAAAGATGGCTTCCTTTCAAGCCTAGTCCGCCCGGCCTAAGCGCCCACCCTAACCGTCCGTTTGGCCACCGACGTAGAGGGCGAGGTGCTTGCCGGTGAGCGTCGACTTCGCGGCCACCAGCTCGGCGGGAGTGCCCTCGAAAACCACCTTGCCGCCGTCGTGCCCTGCGCCGGGACCCAGGTCGATGATCCAGTCAGCATGCGCCATGACTGCCTGGTGGTGCTCAATGACGAGCACCGATTTGCCGGAGTCCACCAGGCGGTCCAGGAGGCCCAGCAGGTTCGCGACGTCCGCCAGGTGCAGGCCTGTGGTCGGCTCGTCCAGGACGTAGACGTCGCCCTTCTCCGCCATCTGCGTGGCCAGCTTGACGCGCTGCCGCTCGCCGCCGGACAGCGTGGTGAGCGGCTGGCCAAGCGTGAGGTAGCCGAGCCCCACATCCACCAGCCGGTTCAGAATCTTGTGGGCCGCCGGTGTCTTGGCCTCCCCTTCGCCGAAGAACACCTCAGCCTCGGTCATCGACATTGAGAGCACTTCGGAGATGTTGCGTCCGCCCAGTTTGTATTCCAGGACCGAGGCCTGGAAGCGGCGGCCCTCACAGTCCTCGCACATGGACTCGACGGTGGCCATGACCCCCAGTTCGGTGAAGATAACCCCCGCGCCGTTGCAGGTGGGGCAGGCGCCCTCGGAGTTGGAGCTGAACAGGGCCGGCTTGACGCCGTTGGCCTTGGCGAACGCCTTGCGGATCGGCTCGAGCAGGCCCGTATATGTTGCGGGGTTGCTGCGGCGCGAGCCCTTGATGGCGCCCTGGTCGATCACCACCACGCCGTCGCGGCCGGCCACCGAGCCGTGGATCAGCGAGCTCTTGCCCGAACCAGCCACGCCCGTGATGACGCACAGCACGCCGAGCGGAACGTCGACGTCGACGTCCTTGAGGTTATGCGTGGAGGCGCCCCGGACCTCCATGGCGCCGGCGGCTTTGCGCGTTGCCGGCTTGACCGCGGCCCGGTCATCCAGGTGGCGTCCGGTGATGGTGTCGCTGGACCGCAACCCCTCCACGCTGCCCTCGAAGCAGACACTGCCGCCCCTGGTGCCGGCGCCCGGGCCGAGGTCAACCACGTGGTCTGCGATGGCGATGGTCTCCGGCTTATGCTCCACCACCAGCACCGTGTTGCCCTTGTCGCGCAGCTGCAGCAGCAACTGGTTCATCCGTTCGATGTCATGCGGGTGGAGGCCGATGGTGGGCTCATCGAAGACATAGGTGACGTCCGTGAGGGACGAGCCCAAGTGCCGGATCATCTTGGTGCGCTGGGCCTCGCCGCCGGACAGCGTGCCGGCCGGCCGGTCCAGGGAAAGGTAGCCCAGCCCGATCTCGGAGAACGAGTCGAGCAGGTGCTGCAGGCCCTTGAGCAGCGGCGCCACCGACGGCTCCTTCAGGTCCCGGACCCAGCCGGCGAGGTCGGTGATCTGCATCTTGCAGAGGTCGGCAATGTTCTTGCCCTGGATCTTTGCGGACCGGGCCTCGGCGCTGAGCCGCGTGCCCTCGCACTCGGGGCAGGCCTGGAAGGTGATGGCACGCTCCACGAAAGCCCGGATGTGGGGCTGCATGGCGTCCACGTCCTTGGAGAGCATGGACTTCTGGATCTTGGGGATCAGGCCTTCGTAGGTGAGGTTGATGCCTTCCACCTTGATCTTCGTGGGTTCCTTGTACAGAAGATCGTGCATTTCCTTCTTGGTGTACTTCGCGATGGGTTTGTCCATGTTGAAGCCGGCACCGCTGAAGATGCGGCCGTACCAGCCGTCCATGCTGTACCCGGGGACGGTCAGGGCGCCCCCGGCAAGTGACTTGCTGTCATCAAAGAGTGCCGTGAGGTCGAAGTCGGACACGGAGCCCATGCCCTCACAGCGCGGACACATGCCACCGAGGTAGACGGCGTTCTGCACCACGCTCTTATCCACCCGGCCGCCGGCCTTTTCGGTGCTCATCACACCGCTGGCCTTGCGGGTGGGCACGTTGAACGAGAATGCCGTGGGCGGGCCCACCTGCGGGGTGCCCAGCCGGCTGAAGAGGATCCGGAGCATCGCGTTCGCGTCCGTGGCGGTACCCACCGTGGAGCGGGGGTTCGCGCCCATCCGCTCCTGGTCAACGATGATCGCCGTGGTCAGCCCCTCAAGGCGGTCCACATCGGGCCGGGCCAGGTTGGGCATGAACCCCTGCACAAAGGCACTGTAGGTCTCGTTGATCATCCGCTGCGACTCGGCCGCGATGGTGGCAAACACGAGGGAACTCTTGCCCGAGCCGGACACACCGGTGAACACCGTGAGCCGCCGCTTGGGGATGTCGATGCTGATGTCCTTGAGGTTGTTCTCCCGGGCGCCCTGCACACTGATCAGGTCATGGCTGTCGGCCACGTGCGCCGCGGGGAGCTGCTCGTCTGTGGTGGTGGCAGTGGTCATCGTGTCTCCATCGTTTTGCACGCGCGGTGTGAAGTTCCTGACAGTCATTCTAGGCTTGGCCCGTCAGCGCGCGCCCGCGCGTGGAGCCGGGCTGTGACGGGGCAGACGTTGAGCCGGGGCGCGCGTCCCCGCCGTTTAGGATTCATATAAACCCAAGACACTTTCTCCGGAGGACCAATGCTGAAGCAGGGCTCTGCACTCGACCGGTATTTCAAGATTTCCGAGCGGGGGTCCAACTTCTCGCGCGAGATCCGCGGCGGCTTTGCGACCTTCTTCGCCATGAGCTACATCGTGGTGCTGAATCCGCTGATTCTCGGCGGCCCCGATTCCTCCGGCGCCACCCTCGGTTTCCCTGCCGTGGCAGCCGCCACCGCGTTCGTCGCAGGCATCCTCACCATCCTCATGGGCGCCTGGGCCAAGCACCCGTTCGCGCTTGCCACCGGCTTGGGCGTTAACGCCTTCTCCGCCGTCACGGTGGCCACCAACCCGGGCCTGACCTGGCCGGACATGATGGGCCTGATCATGCTCTCCGGCATCACCATGCTGATTCTGGTGCTGACGGGGTTCCGCACCGCGGTGTTCAGGGCTGTCCCGGACGGCCTGAAAACAGCGATCGTGGTGGGGATCGGCCTGTTCATCGCGCTGATCGGGCTGGTCAACGCCGGATTCGTGCGCCGCATCCCCGATGTCGCCGGCACCACCGTCCCGGTCGGCCTGGGCTTCGACGGCAAACTCCTGGGCTGGCCCACCCTGGTGTTCGTCTTCGGCCTGGTCCTGACCATCGCCCTGGTGGTCCGCAAAGTCAAGGGCGCCATCCTGATCGGCATCATCACCTCGACCGTCTTCGCCGTGATCCTGGAGTTCACGCTGCACATCGGCCCCAGCGTTCAGCCGGGTAAGCCCTTCAACCCGCAGGGGTGGTCGCTGGTGGCACCCAAGTTCACCGAATGGGCCGCGCCGGACCTCTCCCTGATCGGCAAGGCCAACCCCTTCGGCGCCTTTGAGCACCTCGGCGTGGTGGCCGCCGCGCTGCTGGCCTTCGTCATCCTGCTGAGCATCTTCTTTGACGCCATGGGCACCATGGTGGGCCTCGCTACCGAGGCCGGCACCATCGACAAGGACGGCAACATCCCCAACGTGGACCGCGTGCTGCAGATTGATGCGATTGGCGCGATCGCGGGCGGCGGCGCGTCCGTGTCCTCCAACCAGATCTTCGTCGAATCGGGCGCCGGCATCGGTGAGGGCGCCCGGACCGGCCTGGCCTCGATCGTCACCGGCCTGCTGCTGTTGGTCGCCATGTTCTTCACCCCGCTGATCAACCTCGTCCCGTTCGAGGCCGTGGCGCCCGCCCTCGTCGTGGTCGGCTTCATGATGGTCTCCCAGGTCGGCAAGATCGACTGGCAGGACTGGGGTATCGCGATCCCTGCGTTCCTGACCTTCACCCTGATGCCGTTCACCTACTCGATCGCCAACGGCCTCGGCGCCGGGTTCATCGCGTTCGTGCTGATCCGGAGCTTCCAAGGCCGCGCCCGCGAGGTGCATCCGCTGATGTGGGCAGTTGCCGCCGCGTTCCTGTTGTTCTTCGGAATCGGTCCCATCGAGGCCGCGCTCGGCATGAAGTAGGAGCCCGGTCTCTCCGTCGAGATGGCACTTCGCGGCAGTGTTTTGCGCAAACACTGCCGCGAAGTGCCATCTCGCGTTAAGGCGAGGGTCCGGGATTCCGGACAGTACGACGGCGGCGCGGCTGGTTTTCCCGGCCGGGCTGCGGTGAGCTAGGGTCATGGATTCTTCCGCGCTCTCCGTTGACGTCCCGCCGCAGCCCTGGATAGGGAGGTTCGACGGCGACGGCACCGAACACCGCCGCTGGTGGCAGGCAGTTTCTCCTTACGTCCCCGGAGCGGAGGTGCCCCGCAACTCCGGCCCCGCGCCCGCCGTGATCCTCGGGTTCGCGAGCGATGAAGGCGTCCGCCGCAACAAGGGCCGGATCGGAGCCGCGGCAGCGCCCGCAGCTATCCGGGCTGCGCTTGGTCCGCTGGCGTTTCACTTGGACCGGCCCGTGGCCGACGCCGGGGACGTCGTGGTGGCGGACGGCGCCCTCGAAGCCGGCCAGGCCCGCGCCGGGCAGGCCATTACCGCCATGCTCGACGCCGGCAACCTCACGGTGCTGCTGGGCGGCGGGCACGAAACCGCCTACGCCAGCTACCTGGGGGTGGCAGGGTCTGAAGCAATGCGCGGTGGCCGGCGCTTGGGGATCCTGAACCTGGACGCCCACTTCGACCTCCGGGCTGAACCCGTCCCCAGTTCCGGGACGCCGTTCCTCCAGATGGCTCACGCGGAAGGGGCCGCCGGGCGCGAATTCAGGTACGCCGTCGTCGGAATTTCCGAGCCGAACAACACCAAGGCACTCTTTGCCACCGCAGGACAACTGGGTGTGCAGTACCTGGCCGATGAGGACTGCACGCCCGGGCAAGTGGAGGACTTTGTTGCGCAGTTCCTTGATGGCGTGGACGTGCTCTACCTGACAATCGACCTTGACGTCCTGCCGGCGTCCGTTGCTCCCGGGGTGAGTGCCCCTGCCGCTTACGGAGTTCCGCTGCCCGTAATCAGCGCGGTCTGCCGTCAGGTGGCCGAAAGCGGCAAGCTCCTGCACGTAGACGTGGCGGAACTGAACCCCGCTTTCGACCTCGACGGCCGGACTGCGAAGGTTGCCGCCAGGCTGGTGAACACCCTGCTTCGCTAGGCGACGCTGCACTGCTCCGGGGCGGCCGCGCCCGTCCGGTTAAGCTTTCAGCAGGTAGCGCCGCTCGGGCCGGCCCACGCCGTACTTGAGCCGGACTTCCAGCACCCCTTCATCGTTCAGGTACTCAAGGTACCGGCGGGCACTGACCCGGGACGTGCCCAACTGGACGGCAACCTCGTTGGCGGACAGGTCGCCGTCGGCCTCTTTCAGGGCGGTTTCCACCAGCTTCAGCGTCTCGATGCTGCAGCCCTTCGGCAGCGGCCGTTCGGTGCGGTCCAGGCCGAACACCCGGTTGACGTCCGACTGCTCCGCCACGTCCTTGGACGAGTCCAGGCCCTGGTAGGCACTGCGGTAGTGCTCCAGCCGTTCCTGCAGGTCAGTCTGCGAGAAGGGCTTGATGAGGTAGTGCACAATCCCGCTTCGAAGGGCCTTGCGCACCGTGTCCACCTCACGGGCGGCGCTGATCACCAGCACGTCCAGGTCCGGCGCCACTTCGCGCAGTTGATGCATCAGGTCAAGGCCGTTGACGTCCGGGAGATGGATGTCCAGCAGCACCAGGTCCGGCTGCAGCCGCTCAGTTTCGGCAACTGCCTGGGCGCCGGTGTGGGCTGCTCCGACAACGCTGAAGCCGGGAGTGCGCTGGATGAACCCAGCGTGGACTTTGGCCACCATGAAGTCGTCATCAACAATCAGGACTTTGATCAAGGCTCGGTTTTCTTTCTCTTCAGGACGGCCGTAAAAACCGCCCCATTATTGTTGGCCACCGCCAGATCGCCGCCGCTGCGCCTGCAGACCACCCTCGAAAGCGCCAGGCCGAAGCCCCGGCTCCCCGCGGGGCCCGGTTCCTTGGTGGTAAAACCCTGCCGGAAGATCTCGCCCGTGTCCCCGGCGACGCCCGGACCGGTATCGCTGACGGTGACGGTCACGGCGTCGGCAGTGTCCTCGACCAGCACGCGCACCGCGGGTTCCGGAAGCCCGGCGACGGCGTCGAACGCGTTGTCCACGAGGTTTCCGACGACGGTGGTCAGGTCGCGCGACAGCTCATCGTCAACGCGCTCCAGCCCCGATTCGGGGGCCAGTTGAAGGGCGACGCCGCGTTCGGTGGCGAGGCTTGACTTGGCAATCAGCAGGGCGGCGAGCGCAGGGTCCTGGATGCGGCTGGTGACCTCGTCGTTGAGCCGGGTCCTGTCCACCGTGACGCCGTTGACGAACTGGACCACGGATTCGTATTCGGCGATCTGGATGAGGCCGGAGATCACGTGCAGCTGGTTGGCGAATTCGTGTGCCTGGGCGCGGAGGGTGTCGGTGGCCGTCCGCGTGGTGCCCAGCTCGCGTTCAAGGGCGGAGAGTTCCGTGCGGTCACGCAGCGTGGTGACGGAGCCGATATCCCGGCCCCGGGAACGGATGGGGACGCGGTTCAGCACCACCAGCCGGTCACCCACCAGCACCAGCCGGTCCGGCCCGGGCTGCTCCCGCGTCAGGACGTCCTTCAGGGCAGGCTCCACCGAAAGCGTGTGCAGCCGCTTACCCACGCAGTCAGCGGGAAGCCCCAGCAATGCGCGGGCACTGTCGTTGACCACCGTGATGCGCTCATGCGGGTCGAGGGCCACCACACCTTCCTTCAGGCCATGCAGCATCGCCTCCCGGTTCTCCACCAGGCCGGTAATTTCACTGGGTTCCATGCCGAGTGTCTGCCGTTTCACCCGGCGGGCCAGCAGCAGCGACCCGGCAATCCCGAGCACGCTCGCCACCCCCAGATAGGTAAGGAGGTTTGGCACGGCATCTCCGAGCCGTTCAAGCGTTGAAGGGTAGTTCCGGCTGATGGACGCGATGCCAATCATCTTCCCGTTGTCGTCCAGGACCGGCACGTGAGCCGACAGGGATTGTGAGCCTGCCCCGCCCACCGGGCCCGTCCAGGCACGGCCTTCCATGACCCTGCTGGCCCCGAGATCCAAGGGATTCCCCAGCAGATTGGGATCGGACGAAGCCACGACCGTGCGGTCGAGCTGGGCGAGCGCCACCTGCGAGGACCCTGAAACGGTGCGGACCGACTCCGCCACTGCCGCCAGGCTGGCGCTGCCCCGCGGTTCAGCCGAGGGAAGCAGCGCGCGGACGGCCGGGTTGTTGCCCAGGGCCTCGGCAGCGGACAGCGCCCGCCGACCCTCGATCCGCTCAAACGTTGCCGCGGACTGCGCCAGTGAGATGGCAACCACTGCCACTAGGACGGCCAGGACGATCAGCAACTGGAGCAGCAGATACTGCCCTGCGAGGGACATTCCTCTTCGTCGAGTCACTGTAGGTCTTTCGTCTGGCGTGGTGCGCTCCGGTTGGTCATGGCGCGGGCGGGGCTACCGGAACTATACCCCCACCGTACCGGGACTCCTGCCTCGGCGAACGCCCTCCGAGCACCAGTAAAGTCCAAGGGTGGGAGGGCGGAAACGTGAACGCAATGAACTTAACTTTCTCTGCGTACACAAGAGTGATGCCGGTCACCCCGCCGCCTAGCATCGGATCACCAGTCAGTCCTGCTGAACAGTTTTTATTGAGAAGAGGAATACCATGCGCCAGATCCGCGCATTGCGAATCGCTGCCGTCGCCGCCGGCATCGCCCTGATGGCCACCGGCTGCGGTGCCACCGGAAAGACCGCCACCGACTCCAAGAGCTCCGGCTCTGCCGGCCCCGTGACCGGCCTCCAGATCATGGTTCCCAACACCCCGGGAGGCGGCTACGACACCACCGCACGGGTTGCCGCGAAGGTCCTCGACGACGAGAAGATCGCCACCAACACCGAAGTCTTCAACCTCGCCGGCGCCGGCGGCACTGTCGGCCTGGCCCGCGTGGTCAACGAAAAGGGCAACGGCGACCTCGCCATGCTCATGGGCCTGGGCGTGGTGGGCGCCAGCTACACCAACAAATCCGAGTCCAAGCTGACAGCCACCACCCCCTTGGCCAAGCTCATCGAAGAGCCCGGCGCGATCATGGTCAACAAGAACTCACCCTTCAAGACCATCGATGACCTGGTGACCGCTTGGAAGGCCGACCCCGGCTCCATCAGCGTGGGCGGCGGCTCCTCCCCCGGCGGCCCCGACCATCTGCTGCCCATGCAGCTCGCCGGTGCCGTCGGAATCGATCCCACAAAGGTGAACTTCGTGTCCTACGACGGCGGCGGAGACCTTCTTCCGGCCATCCTGGGCAACAAGGTGGGCTTCGCGGCATCCGGTGCCGGTGAGTACCTCAAGCAGATCGAATCCGGCGAAGTCCGCGTCCTGGCAACCAGCGGCGAGAAGCGCCTTGCCGGTGTTGACGCACCCACGCTGAAGGAATCCAACATTGACCTGGTGTTCAGCAACTGGCGCGGCCTGGTTGCCCCTCCCGGCATCACCGACGCCGATAAAGCCAAGCTGATCGCCGCCGTGGAGAAGATGCACAGCAGTGCCGCCTGGCAGGAAGCCCTCAAGACGCACAGCTGGACGGATGCCTTCATCACCGGCGAAAAGTTCGAATCCTTCCTGAAAGAGCAGGACAAGCGGGTGGCCGACGTTCTCACGAAGCTTGGCTTGGCGTGAGTTCCTCAACCACATTGGCTGCAAAGCTCAAAGGCCGCTCCGAGCTGGGGGTTGCCCTCCTGCTCGGAGCGGCCGGGGCCGTGGTTATCGCAGACGCGGCCCGCATTGTCACCCCCTACTCCCGGTCTGATCCTGTAGGACCGAAGACCCTGCCGTTCATCGTGGGCGGCATGCTGCTGGTCTGCGCCGTCATGCTGGCCATCAACGTCCTCCGGGGCGGCAAAGGCGAAGCAGAAGGCGGCGAGGATGTGGACCTCACCCACCCCGCCGACTGGAAGACCGTACTGCCACTGGCCGGAGCCTTCATCGCCAACATCCTGCTGATCGACTGGGCCGGCTGGGTGATCTCGGGAACCGTCCTGTTCTGGGGCAGCGTCTGGGCACTGGGCGGCCGGAACTACATCCGTGACGGCCTCATCTCGGTGGCCATGTCCCTCCTGACCTTTTACGGCTTCTACCTCGGCCTTGGCATTGCACTGCCCGCCGGTCTCCTGGAAGGGATTCTCTGATGGATGTCTTCTCCTCCCTGATGGACGGCTTTGCCACCGCCCTGACCCCCATGAATTTCCTCTACGCCGTCATCGGCGTTGTCCTGGGTACCGCCGTCGGCGTCCTTCCGGGCCTGGGCCCGGCCATGACCGTGGCACTGCTGCTTCCGGTCACCTACGCGCTGGAACCCACCAGCGCCTTCATCATGTTCGCCGGCATCTACTACGGCGGCATGTACGGCGGCTCCACCACCTCCATCCTGCTTAATACGCCGGGTGAGTCGTCATCGGTGGTCACGGCCATCGAAGGCAACAAGATGGCCAAAGCCGGCAGGGCCGCCCAGGCACTGGCGACCGCGGCCATCGGTTCGTTCGTGGCCGGCACCATCGGCACCACCCTCCTGGCGGTCTGCGCCCCCATCGTGGTGAAGTTCGCCATCAGCCTGGGCGCGCCGAGCTACTTCGCCATCATGGTTCTCGCCCTGCTGGCGGTCACCGCCGTCCTTGGCTCATCACGCCTGCGGGGCTTCGCGTCCCTTGGGCTTGGGCTCGCCATCGGCCTGGTGGGCCTGGACTCAGTCACGGGCCAGGCCCGGCTGACTTTCGGCGTGCCGCTCCTGGCGGACGGGCTGGACATCGTGGTGGTGGCAGTGGCCATCTTCGCGGTCGGCGAGGCCCTGTGGGTTGCCGCGCACCTGCGCCGGACGCCGATGCACATCATTCCTGTGGGTCAGCCGTGGATGGGCAAGCAGGACTGGAAACGCTCCTGGAAGCCCTGGCTCCGTGGAACCGCGTTCGGCTTCCCGTTTGGAGCCCTGCCGGCCGGCGGAGCTGAGATCCCCACGTTCCTGTCCTACGTCACGGAAAAGCGCCTCAGCAAGCACCCCGAGGAATTCGGCAAGGGTGCCATCGAAGGCGTGGCCGGCCCCGAAGCAGCCAACAACGCTGCGGCCGCCGGTACCCTGACCCCGATGCTTGCCCTGGGCCTGCCCACCAACGCCACCGCCGCGGTGATGCTGGCAGCCTTCACGCAGTACGGAATCCAGCCGGGTCCGCAGCTGTTCGAAAGCCAGGGGCCGCTGGTCTGGGCCCTGATCGCGAGCCTCTTCATCGGTAACCTCCTGCTCCTGATCATCAACCTGCCGCTGGCTCCCCTGTGGGCGAAGCTCCTGCAGATCCCCCGGCCCTACCTGTATGCCGGCATCCTGTTCTTCGCTACCCTGGGCGCCTACTCGGTGAACCTGCAGGCCTTTGACCTGGTACTCCTGCTGGCGCTCGGTGCCCTCGGGTTCATGATGCGCCGCTTCGGTCTCCCGGTTCTGCCGCTCATCCTGGGCGTCATTCTCGGTCCGCGCCTCGAAAAGCAGCTTCGCCAGACGTTGCAGCTCAGCGCCGGCGACCCTGCCGGGCTCTTCGGCGAGCCGATCGCCGTCGGGATCTACGTCATCGTGGCGATCATCCTGCTGTGGCCGCTGCTGTATAAGCTGTTCCGGCGCAACCGTCCGGCCCGCAG
This sequence comes from Pseudarthrobacter sp. TAF60_1, assembly GCF_052113505.1. Lineage (NCBI taxonomy): Bacteria > Bacillati > Actinomycetota > Actinomycetes > Micrococcales > Micrococcaceae > Pseudarthrobacter > Pseudarthrobacter sp. TAF60_1. The sequence goes on along the minus strand of NZ_JBFRDI010000008.1, from coordinate 30,799 downwards.
CTCATTGCTGCCCGCCAATTCAGGTGCAGCTGACTACAGTGACTGAACAGCAACCGAGCCACTCCCTACCCCATTCAGCAAGAATAAGGAGCAACCATGACGATCGTGGTGGGATACGTCCCTACCCCTGAGGGCGAAGCAGCGCTGACCCAGGCCATCGAGGAGGCCCGGAAATCGAGCGCGACCCTGCTGGTCATCAACTCCTCCAAGGGCGATGCCCTGGTGGATAACCGGTACGCGCAGGAAAACGAGATGCAGGGCATCGAGGAACGACTGGCCTCCCACGGGATCGACTATGTCATCAAGCAGCCGGTCCGGGGCCACGACGCAGCAGCCGAGGTCCTGGACGCGGCCGAGGAGCACAACGCGGACTTGATTGTGATCGGCCTGCGCCGCCGGACTCCGGTGGGCAAACTGATCATGGGAAGCACGTCGCAGCGCATCCTGCTTGAGGCCGATTGTCCTGTGCTGGCGGTGAAGGCGGCCGCCGGCAGCTAAGGCTGCCAGCCTCGGACCGAAGCTTGTTCGCAAATCCTCCCCTGAAGGGCCGGGTTCCGCGAACAAGCTTCGGTTTTTTGCTGTTCAGCCATCTCAAAGGGCAGTCATCTGACATATGTTGACCAGCCCGGTACACTTGAAGGTATGACTACAGCTATTTTGGAACGCCCCTTGACCGCCAGTGCGGACACGGCGGCGTCAGGCGCCCGGTCCCTCGACCTGCAGTTTGCCACTGCCGAGGAGATGCGCGAAGGACTGGACAACGCTGTTGCCACCCTGATCGACACTGCCAAGGACGCGGCCTGCGGCATCCTGGTGACCCGGCTGCGCCCCGGCCATTTTACCGTGGCCCTGGACAACTCAGTCCCCTTCGGCGAGACCTACGAAGCCATCGCGGCTTAACCTAACGCCGCTCACAAAAAAGTCCCTGCCGCCCGGTTCACCGGGCGGCAGGGACTTTTTTCGTGCAGGGTCAGCTTCGCCGAACCTGTACGCCATCGGATTTCAGGAACAGTTGCTCCTCTGACGGTTCGCCCGGCACGAGCCACAAGACATTCCCGCTCTGCGATACTTCCTCAACCTCGCCCGCCGCAATGACGTGAGCGTGTTTGATGATTTCCACCCTGTCCCCAGGCTGGAATGTTCCCCAGTCCGAGACGAAGGTGGAATGAGCGTTGCGCCTCGACAGGACAGCCCCACGTGCTTTCATTTGAACTTCTACCCCTTTGTATACGTTCCGTCACAGCCTCGTTGATGTGACTTTAACTACATCTTCATTTCTACTACAGTTCCCGGACCGGGAATGTGCGTGTTGCACCATGTTTCAGCATTGGTCCGAAAGGGCCGCTGCCGCCGAAGAATATTCCCGCCTAGGCAAGAATTCCGACGGCGGATTCGGCCGCCGCAATCAGGTCCCCGGAAGCCACCAGACGGTCAGCGGTTTCCAGTTCCGGCGAGAGGAACCGGTCGGCGCCGGGACCCTCAACATGCTCCCGCAGGACCCCGATAACGGCCGTACCCGCCGGGCCGGGAAGCAGCTCTCCGCCCGACAACTGGGTGCGGATATCGATGGCGCGTGCGCTGGTGACCAGTTCGATCGCCAGGACACGGCGGAGGTTCTCCACGGCCTTGCGCAGTTTGCGGGCCGCGTGCCAGCCCATGGAAACGTGGTCCTCCTGCATGGCCGAGCTCGGAATGGAGTCCACCGAAGCCGGGACGGCCAGCCGCTTGTTGTCCGAGACCAGTCCGGCCTGCGTGTACTGCGCGATCATTAGGCCGGAATCAACGCCCGGGTCTGCGGCGAGGAAGGCAGGCAGTCCGTGGGACCGTGCGGGGTCCAGCATGCGGTCCGTGCGGCGTTCGGCGATCGAGCTCAGGTCCGCCACGGCGATGGCAAGGAAGTCGAGCACGTAGGCCACCGGGGCGCCGTGGAAGTTGCCGTTGGAGCTCACGCGCCCGTCCGGCAGGACCACCGGGTTGTCGATGGCGGCAGCCAGTTCGCGGGAAGCCACCAGTGCGGCATAGTCCACGGTGTCCCGGACAGCGCCGGCCACCTGCGGGGCACAGCGTAGCGAGTAGGCGTCTTGGACTTTGGAGTCCCCCACGCGGTGCGAGGCCACAATGGGAGAGTCGGACAGCACCCGCAGCATGTTGTCCGCACTCGCTGCCTGGCCCGGGTGCGGGCGCAGAGCCGCGTGCAGCTCGGGCAGGAACACCTGGTCCGTACCGAGCAGCGCCTCGACGCTCATCGCCGCGGTGATATCCGCCGTCGTCAGCAGTTTGCGGATGTCCGCGATGGCCATCAGCAGCATGCCCAGCATGCCCTCGGTGCCGTTGACCAGCGCCAGTCCTTCCTTTTCGGCGAGCGTCACGGGCTCGATGCCGTGTTCGGCGAGCAGCACGGCGACCGGCTGTTCGCCGCGGCCGCCGTACGTCACGCCGTCGGGCCCTGCCGCCTCCCCCTCGCCCATCAGCACGAGGGCGCAGTGGGACAGCGGCGCGAGGTCGCCGGAGCAGCCCAGCGAACCGAATTCACGGACAACGGGCGTGATGCCGGCATTCAGCACGTCCACCATGGTCTGCAGGACCACGGGGCGTACGCCCGTGCGGCCGGAGGCGAGGGTCTTGGCGCGCAGGAACATGATGCCGCGGACCACCTCGCGCTCCACGGCGGGGCCCATGCCCGCGGCGTGACTGCGGATGAGGGACTTCTGCAGTTGGGTGCGGAGTTCGTTCGGGATGTGGCGGTTGGCCAGCGCGCCGAAGCCCGTGGATATGCCGTAGGCGGGCGTCTCGCTGTGCGCCAGGCTGTCGATGTGTGCGCGGACCTTGGCGACGTTGTCGAGGGCGTCCTGGGCAATGGTTACCGTGGCGTTGTGGCGGGCGACGGCGACGACGTCCTCGGGCGTGACGCCGCTGGAGCCGAGGGTGACGGTGAGCGGTTCGTGGGTTGTAAGGGTCACTTGTGGTTCCTACTTCTTTGCTTCTGCGGAATCTGCCGATTCCTTCATGGGGATGCGGACGCCGCGTTCCTTGGCGACGTCGAGGGCCCGCTCGTAGCCAGCGTCGGCGTGGCGGATGACGCCCATCCCGGGGTCGTTGGTCAGCAGGCGTTCGAGCTTCTGTGCGGCGAGGTCGGTGCCGTCGGCGACGGAGACCTGGCCAGCGTGGATGGAGCGGCCGATGCCGACCCCGCCGCCGTGGTGGATGGAAACCCAGGTGGCGCCGGAGGCGGTGTTCAGCAGGGCGTTGAGCAGTGGCCAGTCCGCGATCGCATCGGAGCCGTCTGCCATGGCTTCGGTCTCCCGGTAAGGGGAAGCGACAGAGCCGGAGTCGAGGTGGTCGCGGCCGATCACGATGGGCGCCTTGACCTTGCCTTCCTTGACGAGCTGGTTGAACAGGAGGCCGGCTTTGGCCCGTTCGCCGTAGCCCAGCCAGCAGATACGGGCCGGGAGGCCCTCGAACTCGACCCGTTCCTGCGCGGCGTCAATCCACCGGTGCAGGTGCTTGTTCTCAGGGAACAGTTCCTTGATGGCTTCGTCGGTGACGCGGATGTCCTCGGGGTCACCGGAGAGAGCCACCCAGCGGAACGGGCCCAGGCCCTCGCAGAACAGCGGGCGGATGTAGGCCGGGACGAAGCCGGGGAATTCAAACGCCCGGCTGTAGCCGCCCTTGCGGGCCTCATCGCGGATGGAGTTGCCGTAGTCGAAGACCTCGGCGCCGGCATCCTGGAATTCGACCATGGCCTGGACGTGCCTGGCCATGGAGGCCTGGGCTTTCTTGGTGAAGCCCTCAGGGTCCGCCTCGGCTTCACGGTGCCATTCCTCCACCGTGATGCCCTCGGGCAGGTAGCTCAGCGGGTCGTGAGCCGAGGTCTGGTCCGTAACGATGTCCACCGTAAACTCGCCGGCGTTGTGGCGGCGCAGAATCTCCGGGAACACCTCGGCAGCGTTGCCGACGTAACCCACGGACCAGCCGCGGCGCTCCTCCTTGGCCTTGAGGACCTTGGCGATGGCGGCGTCGAGATCGGTTTCCACCTCGTCGAGGTAGCGCTTGCCGGCGCGGCGGCGCAGCCGGGTTTCGTCGACGTCGACGATCAGGCAGGCGCCGTCGTTCAGTGTGACGGCGAGGGGCTGGGCGCCGCCCATGCCGCCGCATCCGCCGGTGAGGGTCAGGGTGCCGGCAAGGGTGCCGTTGTCATCCCCGGTCAGTTTGCGGGCGATCGCGGCGAAGGTTTCGAAGGTCCCCTGCAGGATGCCCTGCGTGCCGATGTAGATCCAGGACCCGGCGGTCATCTGGCCGTACATCATCAGGCCCTCGGCCTCGAGCCGGCGGAATTCGGGCCAGGTGGCCCAGTCGCCCACCAGGTTCGAGTTGGCCAGGAGCACGCGCGGCGCCCATTCGTTGGTGCGGAAGACGCCGACGGGCTTGCCGGACTGGACCAGCAGGGTCTCGTCCTTCTCCATCGTTTCGAGGGTCCGGGTGATGGCGTCGAACGCGGCCCAGGACCGGACGGCGCGGCCGGTGCCGCCGTAGACCACCAGGTCATCGGGGCGTTCGGCAACCTCAGGGTCAAGGTTGTTCATGAGCATGCGCAGCGGGGCTTCCGTCTGCCAGCTCTTGGCGGTGAGCTCGGTGCCGCGGGCTGCTTTGACCGGGCGGGCACCGGTGGTGAAATCGGCGGGTGCCATGGGGGCTCCTTCTCGTATTGGTGCGTTAGGGAAGAGGTTCTGCATCTACTAAAGCCCCTTCACGGCGGGGCAGACAGGGCTTTGCGGGTGGTGCTGTCCGGGATTCCAGACGTGGGGGGCTGGCTCTCGGCTTTGGCCGGCTGTCGCCAACCGCGTGCGGATTCTGCACCATCATTCGCCCAAACCGAGGCGCGCCGAGCGGGTTGCCGGGGCTGCCCCGGCTCTGGGCGGGAATGATGGCGCAAAATCCGACAGCCTGCCAGAGGGGGTGTGTTACTTGGCCGGCCGGCCGTGGATGCGGACCGAGAGCTCGTCCGCAACCTTCTGCACACGGGCGGCGAGCGCTGGCCACTGGTCCGCAGGCAGCTTGTCCTCCAGGAACGTGACGGCGACGGCCGCGGTCGGCCAGCCAACGTGGTCGGTGACAGCGGCGGCGATGGAGCCGAAGCCGGGCGTCACTTCACCGTGTTCGGTGGCGTAGCCCCGCTGCCTGACCTGGTCCAGATGCGAGGACAGGGCCGAGTACTTCGTGATGGCGCCCTCCACCTCGTGCCGGGCGGTGAAGGCTGCGGCGTTCGGGTAAAGCGCACGGACCTGCGACTTCGGCAGCGCCGCCAGGATTGCGCGGCCACTGGCGGTGAGGTGGCTGGGGAGGCGGACGCCGACGTCGGTCACCAAAGACGGTCGGTTCTTGGCCCGCTCTTCCACGATGTACAGCACGTCACGGCCATGAAGCACCGCCAGGTGGGCGCTCTCCCCGATCACATCCACCAGCGAGGCCAGCAGGGGCCGGCCCAGGCGGGACAGCGGCTCCTGCCGCGAATACGCCGAGCTCAGTTCGAAGGCGCTGATGCCCAGCCCGTACCGCTGTTCCTCGTGCAGGTGAAGCACAAACCCGTTCGCCTCCATCACCCCCAACAGGTGGTAGACGCTGGAACGCGGCAATCCCAGCGATGTGGCAATGCTCGACGCCGCCATCGGCCCGCGCTTCGAGGCCAGTAGTTTGAGGATGCGAAGGGTGTTCTCGGCGGCGGGGACTTTGGACGTCACCTTTGCTTGTGTGTCTGCCACAGTGTTCTCCGATATCTCGCCGTCTTCTTCGCCGGGTGTCCGGGTTACCGTACTTAAGCTTGAGTCCCGCACTGGGCTCCCCGCACCATTCCACACCCCCACATGTCTGGGATATCAGACTATTCCTCATCCAAGGTCGGGGTGCGGTTCGGTAGAGTGCGGGCTATGGACGAAAAAGAGACGCTGCATCATTATCTGCGCGTCCGGCGGGACATCGAAGCTGCGGCGAGGCAGGCATGAGCACGCGGGACGTTCCTGCACAGATCGGGGATCTGCCCCCGATTGGCAGGCCTGCCAACAGCGCCCTCCTCCAGGCGGGCGTTACGTCCTTGGCCGAGGTGGCCGCGCTGGGCCGGAGGGAATTGCTTGCCATGCACGGCGTCGGCCCGAAGGCCGTAAGGATCCTCGAAGCCGCCGCCACGGAACGCGGTCTTACCTTCGAGGCGTGAGCCCGGGTTCCTGCTCAGACCCGGACAACCACCTTGCCGCGCACCCGCCCTTCATGCAGATAAGCGACGGCGGCCGGCGCTTCCGCGAGAGGGTAGACCTTGTCAACGAAGGGCTTCACGCGGCCCGCCTCGAACAATGCCGACAGCGCTTCGAGGTCCTGGTGGCTTTCCTTGGCCACGAGCCCTTTGAATGTCTGGCCGGACAAGAGGGAGGCCAGTGGCGCAGCCATCGAGCGCTCGAATCCACCGGTCACGTTCCCGCCGCCTTCGCCCCCAACAATCACCAGCGTCCCCTGCGGCGTAAGCGCCTTCCGAAGGACCGAGAGGCGGCGATTCCCGGCAGTATCGATGATGACGTCGTACAGAACACCCGAGCTGGCAATATCGTCCCGGGTGTAATCGATGACGTGATCAGCGCCCAGGGACCGGACCAGGTCCACTTTCCCTGTGCTGCAGACGCCGGTGACCTCCGCGCCGGAGTCCTTGGCGATCTGCACGGCAAAGGATCCCACTCCCCCGCCCGCGCCAATCACCAGCACTTTCTGGCCAGCGGCGACCTGCCCGGCATCGCGGACGGCCTGCAACGCCGTGACAGCAGAGATGGGAGCAGCTGCGGCTTCCTCGAAAGTCAGGTTCGCGGGCTTACGCGCCACCAGCGTCTCCTTCGCGCAGACGTACTCGGCGAACGACCCCTCACAGGTGCCGAAGACCTCGTCACCCGGCTGGAAGCGCGTTACATTGGCGCCAACCGCTTCGACGACGCCGGCGACCTCCCTGCCGCGGACAGCAACCTTCGGCTTCTTCAGCCCGTATCCCAAGAGCCGCACCAGGTACGGCTTTCCAGTCATCAGGTGCCATACGCCTTGGTCGACGCCGGCAGCCCTAACCTGCAGGAGCACCTCGCCGCTGGCGGGCACCGGCTTAGGGATGTCCCGCAGCCCTAACACGTCGGAATCCCCGTAAACGTCCTGAACGATAGCTTTCATGATGTTTCTCCTTCGTGGTGCGGGTACTGGAAAACGTCCTCGAGCTGGACACTAAGGGCAAGGGCGATCTGGAACGCCATCTCGAGGGACGGCGAATGCCGGCCCTGCTCGATGTCCGCCAAGTGTCAAGAAATCATCACATGGTGTCAATAGTCCCCAACCCAAAATGCGGACACCCCCAAGGCAAACCCACCCAGTCTGAGATCGAAGACACCAAGCACCCGTGAGGCTCATCACGTCGGCCCCGAAAGTGGTCTGCTGGTTAGCGATCCCCCTCCCAATGACGAGAAGGTATTTGTATGCAGCAAGCACCAAGCGCAGCCAGCCAGGAAACCAGCCACAGCGCAAGCCCAGCCGAAAACATGACTGAAGGCACCGCCGTCGGACGCGTCCTCAACAGCACTTTGAGCCGCGGACTGAACGTCCGGCACATCCGCTTCATGGCGCTCGGCTCGGCCATCGGTACGGGGCTGTTCTACGGCTCTGCTTCGGCGATTCAAAAGGCCGGCCCGGCGGTTCTGCTCGCCTACATCATCGGCGGCGCCGCGGTGTTTATGGTGATGCGGGCCCTCGGTGAGATGGCCGTGCGGCACCCTGTTTCCGGCTCGTTCGGCCAGTACGCCAGCCGCTATCTGGGACCGCTGGCCGGATTCGTGACCGGCTGGACCTACGTCTTTGAGATGGCCATCGTGGCGATCGCCGACGTGACAGCCTTCAGCATCTATATGGGGTTCTGGTTCCCCGAGGTGGACCGCTGGATTTGGATTCTGGCCATTATTTTCTTTCTGGCGGCCATGAACCTGCTCAGCGTGAAGGTGTTCGGCGAACTCGAGTTCTGGTTCTCGCTGATCAAGGTGGTGGCCATCATCGCCATGATCGCTGGCGGCGCGGCGATTATCGCCTTCGGCTTCCAGGCCGGCGGTTCCACCGTGGCGCCGGGGCTGGGCAACCTCGTGGAACACGGCGGGATATTCCCCAACGGCTTCGAAGGCCTCCTGGCATCGTTCGCCGTGGTGATGTTCGCGTTCGGCGGCATCGAGACCCTCGGCATCACGGCAGGCGAGGCCGCGGATCCGAAGAAAGTCATCCCCAAAGCCGTGAACACAGTGCCTATCCGCGTCCTGCTGTTCTACGTGCTGACCCTTGGCGTTCTGATGAGCCTCTTCCCGTGGAACGAGATCGGCACCAACGGCAGCCCGTTTGTGCAGATCTTCAGCGGCCTCGGCATCCCGGCCGCACCGCACATCCTCAACGCGGTGGTGATCACCGCGGCGCTGTCCGCCATCAACAGCGACATCTTCGGCGCCGGGCGCATCCTCTTCGGGCTGTCCGGCCAGGGCCATGCGCCGGCGGTGTTCGGCAAGGTTTCCCGCCAGGGCGTTCCGTGGATGACGGTGGTCATGATGGCTGGCATCCTGCTGGTGGGCGTGGTCCTGAACGCCGTGATTCCGGAGGACGTGTTCATCGTGATCGCCTCTATTGCCACGTTCGCCACCGTCTGGGTGTGGGTCATGATCCTTGCCTCGCACGTGGCCATGAAGCGTGAGATCGCCCGGAAGGGCCTGCCGGCGTCGGAGTTCCCTTCTCCGTGGTGGCCGGCCGCGTCCGTCATCACCATCGCCTTTATGGCGCTGGTGATCGGCGTCCTGGGCGCCTTTGAGGACACCCGGGTGGCGCTGTACGTGGGAGCCGTGTGGCTGGGGCTGCTGGTTCTTGCTTACCGCCTGTGGGTCAAGGGGAACGGACGACGCCGTGCGGAACTGGTGGACGAAACGTCACCGCTGCCGGTGCTCACCTCAGCCGGGTAGAGAAACAAGCCTCCCGGGCCGAACTGCCACCGACGCTCTCTCACTTAATGCGGCTTAAAACCGAACGCTCTATCACTCTCTTGAAGAAAGTGATAGAGCGTTCGCCCAAAAGGCCCATTAAGTGAGAGAGCGTCCCGGGGGGCCGGGGGGGGTGGGGCGGGGGTGGTTAGACGGCGGCGAGCGCTGAACGAACGGCGGCGGGCATCGGCGTCGTGGGCCGGCCGATCAGCTGGCGGAGGTCCGAGCCGCTGACAAGGAGATCGCCCCGGGCAATACCGAGGTCCGAGTCGGCCAGGATGTCAGCGAAGGGCTGCGGAACCCCGAAGCCCGCCAGCAGGCCGGCGTAGTCGCTGGCCGGAAGGTCCTGGTAGTCCACGGTCTTGTTGGCAGCGGCGCTGATTTCCCGCGCCAGCTCCTTGAGTGTGAAGGCGTGGTCACCGCCGAGCTCGTAAACCTTGCCGGCCTGGTTTTCGGCGACGAGGACGGCTGCGGCAGCCTCGGCATAGTCCAGGCGGGACGCCGCACTGACTTTGCCTTCGCCGGCGCTGCCGGCGAGGGCGCCCTGCGCAAGAGTTCCCTGCAGTTGATCCGTGTAGTTTTCCAGGTACCAGCCATTGCGGAGGAGAGCGAATGGCACTCCGGAGTCTTTGATGATGTCCTCGGTGGCCTGATGCTCGGCGGCCAGCTTCATGCCGGTGGTATCCGCGTTGGCGATGCTCGTGTACGCGATGAGCTCCACGCCCTCTGCCTTGGCGGCCTCGATGACGGTGCGGTGCTGTTCAACCCGCTGGCCCACCTCGCTGCCGGAGATCAGCAGGACTTTGGTGGCACCTTCGAGCGCTCTCGCCACGGAAGCGGCGTCCCTGTAGTCCATCGCCCTGACCTGCACACCGCGTGCTTCAAAGTCGGCCAGTTTCCCGACGGAACGGCCGGCGGCCACGATCTGTGCAGCCGGAACGTTGCGCTTGAGGAGGGCTTCGACGACGTGGCGGCCAAGCTGTCCGGTTGCTCCGGTAATAACGATGCTCATGGGTGGTTCCTTTCACCATCTGCAGGGGGTCACCGTGCACAACCAGCCCTTTCCTCAAATACTTCCCAAGGGAGGGTACGCACTTTGAAGTAAGGTACTCACCTTTTGGTAAGTTGGATGCATGGAAGCAGAGACATTTCCGGGCCGCCTGCCAGCCGGCTTGGCCGACGGCGTGTTTCCGGCGGGGTGCCCCAGCCGGACGGTGCTGGACCATATCACCAGCAAATGGGGCGTGCTGATTCTGCTGGCGCTTTCCGAAGGCGAACAGCGGTGGAGCGAACTGCGGCGGCGGGCCGAAGGCATCAGCGAGAAGATGCTGGCACAGACCTTGAAAACATTGGAGAGCGACGGCCTGGTGCTGCGCCATGCCCAGCCGGTCATTCCACCCCGGGTGGACTACAGCCTCACAAAGCGCGGTTATGAATTGACGGCCCTGCTCGTTCCACTGGTGGCCTGGGCCTACAACAACGCCGAGGAAATCCTCCAGGTCCAACGCTGAATGCCTAGGTACCGGCCCCTCAAATAGTCGAGTACATGTTACTGGTGTGACTGGTGTGAATAGCGCTTAGCCTATTTGTAAGGTGCCAGCCACGACTAGGAGGATCATCCTCTGCTGGGAGCTGTCCGGCTACCGCACCGCAGTGGGCGGCTCCACGCCGCTTCAAGGAGTGGTTCGCATGGTGAAAGCGCATGTCCAGGACCTGGCCAGCATGGGCAGGCCCGTCAAACTTTCCACGCTCATCGTCCGTGCCTGGTGCCGGGTACTCGCGGCGATTGGCCCGAAGTCCCCCTACCGGGTGGGCGATGCCGTGGTGGGCGAGGACCCCTTCAACGGCCGCCAGGAAGGAATAGTGCTGTCCCACCGCGGTCCGTCTGTGGAGCTGAGCGCCGCGGCGGGAGTGTTCTACTACGACCACCGCCACCTGAGGCCGCAGGATTAGCTGCCTCAGGTGGCGGGAGTTCCAACGGCGAGGATTTAGCGCGCCGACCAGCCACCGTCCATGGTGTAGCTGGCTCCGGTGACCATGCCGGCGTGATCGGACGCCAGCCAGGCCACCAGGGAAGCCACCTCGGCCGGCTCCACGAGGCGCTTGATGGCGGACTCGGTGAGCATGACCTTGGCCAGCACCTCGGATTCAGGAATCCCGTGCACTTTCGCCTGGTCAGTGATCTGCTTCTCCACCAGCGGCGTTCGGACATAGCCCGGGTTCACACAGTTGGAGGTGACGCCGTGCTCCCCGCCTTCAAGCGCCGTCACCTTGCTCAGCCCTTCCAGGCCGTGCTTGGCGGATACGTACGCACTCTTGAACGGGGAGGCACGGATGCCGTGCACCGAGGACAGGTTGATGATGCGCCCGAACCCATTGGCGTACATGTGCGGCAGGGCGGCCCGGATCAGCAGGAACGGGGCTTCCAGCATCAGGGCGATGATCCGGCGGAATTCCACGGGATCGAACTCCTCGATGGGACTGATCCGCTGGATCCCGGCGTTGTTGACCAGGATGTCGCAGTCCAGGCTCAGGGTGCCGAGCTTGTCCACGTCCAGCAGGTCAACCGCCCAAGAGGTGCCGCCCACTTCGTCAGCGAGTGCGGCAGCGCCGGAGGCGTCGACGTCGGCAACCACCACCTTCGCCCCCCGGGCGGCAAGCTCCCGGACACACGCGGCGCCGATCCCGCTGGCGCCCCCTGTGACAACTGCCTTGCGGCCGTTCAGTGTGTTTTCCATTGCAGATCCGGTTCCCATCGTGTGCAGTTCCATCAGGCTTCGCGGTTGAGGCTGTTCAGGCGGCTCAGCGTGAGCGGGCCGGGAGCAATCCCTCGCGGGCAGCGTCGGCCTTGTCCACTTCCTCCAGCGCGATGCCCTTGGTCTCCTTCAGGCTCAGCACCGCTACCGCGGTGATGGCGCAGGCGACCACCAGGTAAATGGCGGTGGGAACCCAGGAGCCTGTGTCCTTGAGCCACTGGGTGGCCAGCAGCGGAGCCAGGGACCCCGCGAAGATGGACGTCACCTGCGAGCCCAGCGAAACGCCCGAGTAGCGCATCCGGGTGGGGAACAGCTCAGCCATGATGGCGGGCTGGCCGGCGTACATAAAGGCGTGCAGGCAGAGGCCGATGGTCACGGCGAGGACGATCACCACGGCGTTGCGGGTGTCGAACATGGGGAAGGCGAAGAAGGGCCACGCAGCACCGGTGATGGCACCGATGAGGTAGACGGGCTTGCGTCCCACTTTGTCCGCGAGCCGGCCAATCTGCGGAATGACCAGGAAGTGGATGACGTGGGCAATCAGCAGCGCCAGCAGGAGCGAGGAGGTGTCGTACTTGTGGACGCTCTTGAGGTAGACGATGGCGAAGCTGACCACCAGGTAGTACATGATGTTCTCCGCGAAGCGGAGCCCCATAGCCTGCAGGATGCCCTTGGGGTACTTGCGCACCACCTCGAAGACGCCATAGCTGACGGCCTGTTCCTTCTCCACGAGGGCCTTGGCCTCAAGGAAGATGGGGGCTTCGGTGACGTGCGTGCGGATGTAGTAGCCCACGAAGACAATCACGGCGGAGAGCCAGAATGCCACACGCCAGCCCCAGCCAAGGAACGCTTCCGGGCTCAGCGTGGTGGACATGACAAAGAGCACCAGCGTTGCGAGCAGGTTGCCCACCGGAACAGCGGCCTGGGGCCAGCTCGACCAGAAGGCGCGCTTGCTGTTGGGGCTGTGCTCGGCCACCAGCAGCACGGCGCCGCCCCATTCACCACCGAGCGCGAAGCCCTGGATGAAGCGCAGGGCAACCAGGAGGGCGGGGGCCGCGTAGCCGATGTCGGCGAAGCCCGGGAGGCAGCCCATAAGGAATGTGGCCACGCCGACGATCACAATAGTCAGCTGCAGGGTGGGCTTACGGCCCAGCTTGTCGCCGATCTGGCCGAACACGATTCCCCCGAGCGGACGGGCAACAAAGCCCACAGCATAGGTGATGAAGGCCTGGATGATGCCGTCCAGTTCATTGCCGGTGGGAGGGAAGAAGTACTTCCCGAACACGAGGGTTGCGGCGGTGGCGTAGAGGAAGAATTCGTACCATTCCACCACCGTTCCCACCATTGAGGCGGCCACGATTTTCTTGAGGCCGGATCCCTTGGATGCGGGTCCGGCGGCATTGTCTGCCGAGCGCTGCTCTACGCTCATGAGTTTCTCCTTAGTGTCCACTTTGACACGTGCTGTGATCCACAGCACTAATGGCTCCATTGAGTATTACTGCACAAAGTTGCCCATTCAATGGCCAATGCAGCACCTGCTATGTGCACAATTGCAGATATGAACGCCAATCCCGATGACCTGCTGGTCCTGCTTGAGGTATCCCGTTCGGGGAAATTTACGACGGCGGCGCAGGCCCTGGGCCTGAACCACACCACCGTGTCCCGCCGGGTCGCCGCACTGGAGAAGGCGCTGGGTGGCCGGGTGCTGGCCCGCGCCGCGGGCGGCTGGGAACTCACGGAGCTCGGCTCGGACGCTGTCCGGGTGGCGGAACAGGTGGAGGCTGCGGTGAGCGGGCTGGGACCGGCTGGCAAGGCACCCGACCCGGTTGCCGGCGTCGTACGCATGACGGCAACTGACGGTTTCAGCGCATACATCGCGGCACCCGCCGTGGCCCGGCTGCGCCGGGACCACCCGGGCCTTGCCGTGGAGGTGGTGACCATGACCCGGCGGGCTTTGCAGCAGCGCTCGGGCCTGGACATCGAGGTGGTGGTGGGCGAACCCCAGGTCCACCGGGCCGAGGCCGTCCGGCTCGGCGAGTACATGCTGGGAATGTATGCCTCACGCGGTTACCTGGCTGAGTACGGAACCCCGGCCAGCGTGGCAGAACTGACGGAACATCCACTCGTTTATTTTGTGGACTCGATGCTCCAGGTGGACGACCTCGACGCACCCCGCCGGCTGGTTCCTGCCATGCGGGACGGCCTCACCTCAACGAACGTTTTTGTGCACGTGGAGGCCACCCGCGCGGGAGCCGGCATCGGATTTTTGCCGTGCTTTATGGGCGACCTGCATAACGACCTGGTTAGGCTGCTGCCCGACGACGTCGCCGAGCTGCTCCCTTACTGGATGGTCCTGCGGCCGGATTCGATGCGCCGCCCGACGGTGGCCGCCGTCGTCCAGGCGCTGCGGGACCAGACGGCGGCGCACCGGGAATCGCTGCTGGGACGGGGCCGGGCTTAGTCACCGGCCGGGTCGTGGCGCACCGGGGAGTTGGCCGCGAAGGCGCGGACCTGTGCGTCATCCCAGATGTGGGCAGGGACCGCGCCGCCCAGGAGCCGCCGGGCCAGCTGGGGATCCCCGTCCAGCGGGGTGTCGCTGCCGGCCATGACCATGTTGCCGTAGCGGCGGCCTTTGAGCATGGCGGGATCGGCAATGATGAGCGTGTGCTCGAAGGCGGCGGCGATAGTGGCGGCGTCCTCGCGGGCGTTTTTGAGGTCCGGGGCGTCGCCGGAGTTGACCACGTAGATGCCGCCCGGCGCGAGCACGCGTTTGATGTGCTCAGTGAACTCGGCCGTGGTGAGCGGCCGCGGAGTCAGTGAACCGGCAAAGACATCGCGGATGATGAAATCGCGGGTGTCCGCCGTCAGTGTCTCGGTGACCTCCCGGGCCTCCCCGACCCGGAGGCGGAGCAGCGGCGCTTTGGGAAGGTCGAACCAGCCGCGGACGTACTCGGCCAGCTTGCCGTCGAGTTCCACCACCACCTGACGGGCGTCCGGGTACGCCGCGTGGAAGTAGCGGGCCAGGGAACAGGCGCCCCCGCCCAGGTGCAGCCCGCGTAGCCTTCCTCCGTCCTTTGGCGGCCAGCGGGATTCAATAAGCGCGGCCATCCAGCGCATGTACTCGAAGTCCAGGAACAGCGGATCGGCGAGATCGATGTGGGAGCTCATCACACCGTTGATCCTCAGCAGCCAGCCGTTGGAGTTGTCCTGGTCGGCGATGAGCTCGCAGTCGCCGGTGTCGATGTAGTAGACACCCTCAACGGGACCGTCCGGGCGGGTGCCCCTGGGCACCTCGACCACGCCCGCCGTCGAACGCTGGCTGCCGCTCCTGCCGCCTGACTTACCGCGCTTCGCCATTACCCGTGTGCCGCTTCAGTCATGCTTCAACCCTAGTTGTTCACCCCAAATCGGCGGCCTTGGAGAGCTGTTCTGCCCCCGCCCCGTCGCGGATGCGCTGGACGACGGCGGTCGTGGAGCGCTCTGCGACGTAGTCCAGGATGGCGACGCGTCCGCCGTACTCCTCCACGGCGTCGGTTTCCGACAGCATTTCCGGCGTGTAGTCACCGCCTTTGGCGTAGACGTCGGGCCGGAGCAGCGTTACCAGCGGGCTGGCCGTGGGGGTATCGAAGATGGTCACGTAGTCCACGCAGCTGAGGGCGGCGATCACCGCAGCCCGGTCGGCCCCGTTGTTGATGGGCCGGCCGGGACCCTTGAGCCTGCGGACGGATTCGTCGCTGTTCAGCGCCACCACCAGTACATCGCCCAGCTGTTTGGCCTGGTTCAGGTAGCGGGTGTGCCCGCTGTGCAGCACGTCAAAGCAGCCGTTGGTCAGCACGATCCGTTGGCCCTTGGCCCGGTGCTCAGCCACCTGCCGGGCAAGCTCGTCGGCGCCGAGGGCTGTGTCAGCGAAGCTCTCCAAATGCCGGCCCAGTTGAGCAGTGCTGCAGACGGAGGTTCCCGGCTGGTGTACCACCACATCCGCGGCAGTCTGGGCAAGATCGAGGCTGGTGGTCAGGGGGAGGCCCGCCGATCTGGCCAGTGTCAGGGCGGCCACAAAAGTATCGCCCGCGCCGGACGCCTGTTTCTCGGCTGCCGGCCGCGCCCATGTGCGGTGCGTGCCGCCGTCGGCCGCGAACAGCACGGTCCCGTCCTTGTCCAAGGTCACCACCACCGATCCCGCTCCCGTTGCCGCCAGCAGGGCCTCGCTGTGCCTGGTCAGGGATTCCACCCGGCCGGGTCCGGCCGGCAGGCGCAGGTCCAGCAGCCGGGCAGCTTCCTGGGCGTTGGGCGTGACCAGGTCCGGCCGGAGCCCGGCCCAGGGGCGGGGATCGTGCGCATCCACCACCGTCAGGGGGCGCGCGGACGTTTCGACGGCGGTGCCTTCCTCAGCAGTTCCCTCCCCCGCCAGCGCTTCCTCAAGGGCAACCCTGACGGCGTCGGCCAGGACGCCGGTTCCGTAGTCGCACACCAGCACGGCGTCCTGATGTCCGACGGCGGCGCGCACCGAGGAAGCCAACGCGGCCAGCGCGTCGGCCGGCACAGCCCTGGCGGAGTCGTCGATCCGGAGCATCACCTGGCCGCCGCTGCTGATCCTGATCTTGGTGGTGGTGACCATGTCCGGATGGGAACATAGGTGCTTCACGTCGATGCCGGCTGATTCGAGTTTCCGCCGAAGCGTTGCCCCGGCGTCGTCCGTCCCGATGATGCCGGCCACGGACACCCGGGCTCCGAGGGCTGCCAGGTTCATCGCGGTGTTTGCGGCGCCTCCCGGTGCGAACTCGCGGGTGGCGATGTCCACCACCGGTGCGGGGGCCTCGCGGCAGAGACGTTCGATGGCGCCGCTCCACCAGCCGTCCAGCATCACGTCCCCAATAACCAGGATGGCGGGCCGCTCGGCGGCAAGGCGGCGCGGCAGCCCGCCGGACAGGGCACGCTCGCTGCCAAGATCGCCCGCGCCGGCTGCCTGCGCCGGACTCATTGCCGGCTCCCGCTCCGGTCCTGCAACTGCTCGGCCGGCACCGGGTCGGGCAACGGCTCGTCCGGCAATTGAAGTGCATACGGGGGCGGTGCCGCCACGTGGACCACCTTCACGCGGGTGAATTCGTCCAGAAGTTCGGGGCCGTAGCCGAAGCCTTCGCCGCTGGCGCCGCGGGGCTGGGCTGATCCGCCCGGCGCACCGCCAAACACCTCGTTGATTTTCACGGTGCCCACCGGGAGGGCCGCAATGGCCTTCTGGACGTGTGCGATGCTGCCCGTCAGGACCGTGGCGGCAAGCCCGTAGCGGCCGCTGCCCGCAAGCTGCAGCCCGTCGTCGAACGTCGGGACAACCCGCACCGCAGCCACCGGGCCGAAGGTCTCTTCAGTCATCACCTGCATGTCGTCGGTGCAGTCGAGCAGCACCGTTGCCGGGTAGAACGCACCGGGCCCCTCTGGAAGAACGCCGCCTTCCACAGCACGCGCGCCCTGCTCGAGGGCCTCCGACACCTGGGCATGGACGCTGTCACGGAGCCTGGCGTCCACCAGCGGGGCCACGCTGCCGTTGTGGTTGCGCAGCGCCGCTTCCGTTTCCAAGGCTGCGCAGAAGCGGGCCGCGATCGCCTGGTGGACGTAGATCCGTTCCACTGCCGTGCAGATCTGTCCGCTGTTGCTGAAGGCGCCGATGGCAGCCTGCTCGGCGGCCCACACGGGGTCCACGTCCCGGTCGACCACAAGGGGATCGTTCCCGCCGTTCTCGCGGATCACGTGGGCTCCGGTTTGAGCCCCGGCGCTGGCGATCCGGGTTCCGGAGGCGCTGGATCCCACGTGGGCGATGACGTCCACCGCGGCCCGGGTCAGCAATGTGCCCACGCCGGCACCGCCGGACACCGTGAGCAGGACCCCCGGCGGAAACGCCGTTGCCAGCACCTCCCCCAGGGCCTCGCCGAGGCGGGGGCAGCGTTCGCTCGGTTTGTGCACCACCGTGTTGCCGGTCACCAAGGCGGCGCCGATGAGCCCGCTGGCCACGGCAACAGGATCGTTCCACGGGGTGAGGAGCACGGCCACGCCGCGGGGTTCGGCAACGGTGTAGTCAGAGGCGGACCTGCTGCCGAGCAGGCTGTGGCCGCGGTGCAATGGGCCAATCTCGGCGTACTGCTCAAGGGTGGAGACCCCCGCCGCGATTCCGGCGAGCGCCTCGATATAGGGGCGTCCGGTTTCGCTGTTGTTGAGGGCCGCCAGTTCTTCTGCCGCGGCGTCCAGGGCGCGGGCCGCGCTGCGGAGGGCGGCCCCCCTTTCCGCCGGTGCGACGGCGGCCCATCCGCTGGCCGCGCTCCGGGCCATCTCGACGGCGTCCTCCACCGCGCCCGGTCCGGCCTCGGGGACGGACCAGAGATACTCGCCTGTGCGGGGGTCGGTGATGGTCAGCCCGGAGCCGTTCCGGGGCAGGTCGGCGGTCGTTGTGGGCGTGGCAGTGGTATGCATGGATCTCCTCCGTACGTACTTCTCCTTGCGGTGATGTACCCCGGGAAACGATGTTTACACGGCGGATGCCGGGGAGAATCCACGTGTAGCCAGCGGCGCCGGCCGTCCGTAGGGTGGCACCACAGGCAGGACCACAGGCCGCAGGGTCCGGTGGTAATGCAGCACGGGGAAGGGGCACTGCATGGAACGAACCGCTGGGGTTGGACCGCTACTGGACAGGTTTGCCGGGGTTTCGCGGATCGCGCTGCTGCGCGGCGGCGGACTCGGCGACCTGATGTTTGCCCTCCCCGCCGTGTCCGCGCTGAAGGCCGCCTATCCCGGCAGTACCGTCACGCTGCTGGGCACACCAGTCCATGAAGCCCTCGTTGCGGCCACCCACACCGCCGTGGACGATGTGATGGTGCTGCCCGTTGCCGAGGGCGTCCGCCCCGGCCGTGAGGATCCGGCCGCCGTGGCAGCCTTCGTCAGCGCCGCCCGGGAACGGCAGTTCGACCTCGCGGTGCAGCTCCATGGCGGCGGCAGGTTCTCCAATCCGTTCCTGCTGCAGATCCAGGCGCGGCATACGGTGGGATCGGGCACGCCGGACGCCGCCCCGCTGGAACGCACCCTGCCCTACACCTACTACCAGCACGAACCCACCCGCGCCCTCGAAGTTGCCGGGCTGGCCGGCGCTGCACCGGTCCTGCTGGAGGCGCGGCTCAATCCGCTGGCGCAGTTCGTGGCACGGCTTCCGGCCCTTTTGGGTGCCGCGCTGCCGAGGGAGGGCCAGCCGCTGCTGGTGCTGCACCCCGGCGCCACGGATCCCAGACGGCACTGGCCGGCAGAGAGTTTCGGGGCGGTTGCCAGGGCAGCGGCCGACGACGGCGCCCGGGTTTTGGTGGTCGGTGACCACAGCGAAACGGACCTGGCGGAGGCCGTGGTGCGTGCCGCCGTCGGGCGTTCCACTGGAGACGGCCAAGTGTCCTCGGTGGCCGGAACGCTGGGCGTCGGCGAACTGGCAGCCCTGCTCGCCCGCGCCGATGCGGTTCTGGCCAATGACAGCGGTCCGCGGCACCTTGCCCAGGCGCTGGGTACACCCACCGTGGGGATCTATTGGGCCGGGAACGCCCTGACCGCAGGGCCCCTGGGGCGCGGCCGGCACCGGGTCCACCTTTCCTGGGTGACACACTGCCCTGTGTGCGGCGCGGACGTCACGCAGGTGGGCTGGACGGCCCCCCGGTGCCCGCATGACGATTCGCTGGTGGCCGGGATCCGGTGGGACGACGTGTACGTGGATGTGCGGAGCCTGCTGGCGCTGTAACCAGCGCAGCAGGCTCCGGACACGGGCCGCATCACGGCCAGGAACCTTCTTCCGCGTGGCAGATCAGCATCTCCCGCACCTCGCATCCCTGCGGCTGGGACAGCACAAACAGGATGGCCTGGGCCACGTTGCCGGGGCTATTCAGGCGGGAATCGTCCTGCGGCTTGTACTGCTCCGTCCGGTCATCGAAGAAGTGGGTGTTCATGCCGCCCGGGATCATGGCGGTCACGCCGATCTCCCCGCCGGTCTCCGCCGCCAAGGCGTGGGTGAAGCCGACGACGCCGAACTTGGACGCACAGTACGCCGTGGCGTCAGCCACGGCCCGCTTGCCCAGCGTGGACGCGACTGTCACCACGCGGCCGTGCGAGGTTTTGAGATAAGGCAGGGCGGCCCGGACCACCGACACGGTGCCCAGCAGGTTAACGCCGATCACCTTCTCCCATTCCTCCGCGGCAACGTCCGCCAGTTTGCCGCAGCGGTCGATGCCCGCCGCGGTGACCACAGCATCGAGCCCGCCGAGCGTCTCCGCCGCCTCCCGGACCGTCTGCTCCACCGCGGCACGGTCCGCAACGTCCACCTCAAAGGCCTTGACGCCGGACACACCACTGATGTCGCGGTCCAGCACCACAGGCGTCCCGCCTGCCCTGAGCACGGCATCGACGACGGCGGCGCCCAGTCCGGAGGCGCCTCCCGTGACCAGGACCCGGCCGGGCCAGGATGACTCAGTGTTCATGGTGTTCCTTCCACTGGGGATTGGTTCTGAGGATTAACAAATTTGGGCCGAGCTTTCAGCTGACTTTCGCGAGGGCCTCGGCCAGCAGGGTTGAGGAACGGGCCGGGTGGTAAGGGACGGTGACGCAGCGACCGCCCCAGCTCTCCACCAGGTCGGCTTCGGGCAGCCGTTCACCTTGGTAGTCGCCGCCCTTGACCCAGATGTCGGGACGCAGCCGTTCCAGTGCGGCTTCGGGGGTGTCCTCGTCAAAAATCATGACCGCGTCCACGCATTGCAGGGCCAGCAGCAGCTCTGCCCGGTCCTGCTCGATCATGATGGGACGCTCATCGCCCTTCAACCTGCGAACGGAAGCATCCGAATTCAGGCACACGATCAGGCAGTCGCCCAGTTCCCGCGCAGCAACGAGCGACCTGACATGGCCGGCATGGAGCAGGTCGAAGCACCCGCCCGTGGCCACCACCTTGCCACCGTTGTCCCGGACCCGGCGGACCAGCAGCAGAGGCTCCGCGGGCCGGCGCCGGAATTTGCCCGTGCCGTGCCGGTCCGGCAGCGAAGCCACGCCGCCGGACGCCAGGAACTCGGCTGCCTCGTGGACGGCCAGGACGGCAGCGTCCTCGAGGTCCCGCCCTTCGAGCAGGTGGACGGCCACGCTCGCGGCCAGCCTGTCCCCGGCCCCGCAAGGATCGGCCGCCTCCACCCGCGGTGCGTGGATGGGGCGCGGTGTGCGGTCCCGTTCGAGCAGCAGCGTGGCACCCCGCGCCCCGGTGGTGACCAGGACCGCGCGGCTGCGCCACTCGTCCAGCAGGATGCCGGCCACCCCGCCTGCACCGTCCTCGGCGGCCGGCCCGAAGGGACCGCCGGTCCGGGTGCCCGCCGCCTGATGCGCCTCCGAAAGGTTGGGCGTCACCACTGCGACGCCGACGACGGGCCGGGCGCCGGAAGGGTGCGGGTCCCACACTATGGGCACGTCATCGGCCATCCGTTCCAGCAGTTCCCTGAGCTGCGGATTGCCGGCAAGGCCGCGCCCGTAATCGGCCACAATGATGGCGCCGGCCTTGGCCACCGCCCGGAGCATGGCGGGCGTGACGTCCGGGGCCTGCGGCCGGCCGCAATCCTCATCAAACCGGACCACTGCGTGGGTTCCTGCCCGGACACGGGTCTTGACGGGCGTCGGGGAGCCGCTTGGGCCGGCCACCACCTTCACCCCGGCGAGCGCAGCCTCCACATGCCGCCCGGCGTCGTCGTCCGCCAGCACCGTTACCAAGGTGACGGGCCAGCCATCCTCCGCCAGCATGCGGGCGACCAGCCCGGCGCCGCCGGCGCGCCGCCTGGTGCTCGAAACATCCACCACGGGGACAGGCGCGTCCGGGCTGAGCCGGGTGGCCTCACCGCACAGGTCCACGTCCAGGATCACATCGCCCACCACAACGATCCTCATGGCAGGCCCGTCCGCGAGGTCCGGCTGCGAACCTCCAACTCGAAAGCGCGGCAGAGCGCATGCAAGGCGATCAGGTGCCCTTCCTGCGCGTTGGCGTTGACGGCGTCGATCAGGACCGCCTCATCACAGGCCGCGGCGAGCGGATTGGGTCCGGGCCCCGTGAGCGCCCAGGTGGTGATGCCCACGCGGCCGGCCGCTTCCACCGCGCGCAGCAGGTTGGGGCTGTTGCCGCTGGTGGACAGCAGGACCAGCACATCGCCGATGCGGCCGTGGGCGCGGACCTGGCGGGCGAAGACTTCCTCGTAGCCGTAGTCGTTGGCGATAGCGGTCACCGCGGAACTTTCCGCATGCAGCGCGATGGCGGAAAACGGAACTCGGTCGCCGTCGAACCTGCCCACCAGTTCCGCGGTGAGGTGTTGCGCCTCAGCCGCCGAGCCGCCGTTCCCCGCGGCGAGGAGCCGCTGGCCGCTGAGCAGCCGGTTCGCCAGTTCAACGCCCCACGCGGCAAGGCGGCCGGACTGGCTCCGGAGCGAATCCAGCGCCGGAAGGACGTTGTCCAAATGCACTTGCACGGCGTCCTGTGCGGCGGCGTTGTCCGCAGCCAGCCCCGGCAGTGCTGCAGGAAAGGCCGCGTCCCCGGTCAGGGTCTGGAGGTCCTGTTCGCGGACGGACCATTCGGCAGTCACAGCGCAGCCCCTTCCATCCGGACCTCACCGGCGGGCACGCCTGCCACCGCCTGCTGGTAGGCCTTTTCGGTTTCGGCCGCCACCCGGTCCCATGAATAACGCGAGCGGGCTCGCCGCTGGCCCGCAGCACCGAGTTCCTCGCGCAGGGCGGGATCGCCGAGCAGGCGGGCAAGCGCTGAGGCGATCGCTTCCGGATCCCGCGGCGGCACGTGGATCCCCGTGGCACCGTCCACAACGGTGTCACGGAGGCCCCCGACGGCGGCAGCCACCACCGGCACCCCGCACGCCATCGCTTCCAGCGGCACGATGCCGAACGGCTCATACCAAGGCGCGCACACCACGGCGTCAGCGCTGCGGAAAAGCGCGGGCATCTCCGCCCGGGGCACATGCCCGAGCAGGGTCACTTTGTCCCGGACCCCAAGTTCCGCGGCCAGCGCCATCAGCCGCCGCACCTCAGGATCAGAGTCCAGCACCCCCAGGTCGGCGCCGCCGCCCACGATCAGGAGTTCGACGTCGTCGCACCCCGCTGCGGAAAGGTGCGGCAGCGCACGGATCACCAGGTCAACGCCCTTGCGGGGCACCAGGCGCCCCACGGAGAGGATGCGGTGGCGGCGTGACCTCGGGGCTGCCGAACCAGCGGCCGCGAAGAGCCCCAGATCCACGCCGCACGGTGCAATGGACACCTTGCCGGTGTCAATGCCCATGGCCTTCAGCTCAAAAACCTCATCGGGGCAGGTGGCAATGATCCGGTCGACGGAGCGTCCCACGCCGGGTTCCAGCCAGCGGCGCTCCCGCGGGCTCGTGTCCCCGGCGCCCTGGTGCCGGCGTTTCACGGTGCCCAGCGCATGGAACGTCTGCACCACCGGAACCCGGAAACCCGCGTCCCGCCCGGCCGCGTCAAGGGCCGCCAGCCCCGACATCCAGAAATGGCCGTGCACCACATCCGGCCGCTGCCGGGCCCAGTCGCTGGCGATGCCGTCGGCCAGAGCCCCCATGAAAGGGAGCAGCTCATCCTTGGGAATCTGGCGGGCAGGTCCTGCGTCAACATGGACAACCTCCAGCCGGGGTCCCACCGCAACCCGGCGGGCCAGCCCTGGCGCGTCCCGCCGGGTGTAGACAGTCACGCTGTGACCCCTTTTGGCGAGCGCCTCGGAGAGCGCCGCCACATGGACGTTCTGCCCGCCGGCGTCCACTCCGCCCAGCGCCGCAAGCGGACTCGCGTGTTCTGAAACCATGGAAATTCTCACAGGGACTTCCTCTCTCGCGCCGGAACAAGGATCTGCTCTTCCAGGAGTTCGTTGGACGGGTTGCCGGCACCGTGGCCCCTGCTGCCTGTGCGTCGGCGCGGAAACTCCGCAAGCACAGCGTCCCAGTCAGCCAGGAACCTGCCCAGGCTGTAACGGGCCAGGGCCGCCTCCCGGGCGGCGACGCCCCGCCGTCGGGCTTCTTCCGGATTGGCGAGGAGGCGTGCGGCGGCGTGGAGGAGCTCCCCGACGTCGGCGGACACCGCGCCTGCCTCCGGCGGGACCGCCCGGGGTGCCTCCGTGGTGGCGAGGGCGAGGACCGGCATGCCCAGGTGCATCGCCTCCAGGAGGGACAGTCCCAACGACGTCCAGCGCATGGGGTGCACGTAAACCCGGCAGCGGGCCAGTTCCCGGTGGAGCTCGCGGGGTTTGAGGTCACCCCGGAGACGGAGCGGGGCGTTTTCGAACCCGGCGGCGGCCGCCAAACCTTCCGTCTTCATCCCGAACACGTGGACTGGTGCCACGGCGGCGAACTCCGGCAGCAGGTCTGTTCCGGTCACCCGGCCCCGGCGCACGGGCTCATTCACCACCACGGCCAACTCCGGCAGTTCGCCGGTATAGAGCTGGCCGGGGTCCGGGATGCCGTGTTCCACCACCAGCGCCGGGGCCCATCCGGTGTCCCAGGCGAGCTTGTTGAAGTGCGTCACGTGCACCACCGGAATGATGTCCTGATCGGCCAGCGGATGGCGGGTAAAGGGGAAATTTCCCTTCGGCGTGTTGTGCTCAACGAACACCGCAGGGAGGTCAGCGCCCGGACGCCGGCCCAAACGGGCCGTCACCTCGCCGATTTCCTCCGGCCGCTGAAGGACGACGGCGTCGATCGCGTCGCCGTCGAGGTCGGCCAGGGTCACCTCCCGGACGGAGTCCGGCCAGCCGCGGCCCGCGCGGCCCAGGCCCCAGGGGCCGCCCTCCGGAAGGACGGGCACGAGGTATTCGTGGCTGCCGCGGACAAAAGCGTCCGTCCACGATCCGTGGACATGCCATAACAGGATCCTCATGAAAGGCGGTCCTTTCTGCGCGTGCTGAGCCGGGTGCTCGCGTGCGTGCTGAGCGAGGCCACACCGCCGATCAGGCGTTCCACCGCCTGCATCACATCTTCCGGCGACACCGAATCCAGGCAGGGGTGCCCGGGGACGGGACAGATCCGCGCCCGCGTCAGGCGGCAGGCCGCATTCTGGTCGCCGAGCAGTTCCAGGGGGACGCCATACGGTGCCCAGCGCACGGCAGGGACCACCGGGGAGAACAGGCAAACCACCGGGGTTCCCACTGCTGCGGCCAGGTGGGCCGGTCCCGTGTTTCCGGTCACCACCGCCTCCGCCCCTGCCAGGACCCCGGCCAGGGTGCGGAGGTCCGTCCGGCCGCCAAGGTCCTGTGCCGACGGTCCTGCCACCGTGGCGGTCAGGGATGTCTCGGCCGGCCCGCCGGTCACCACCACGCGATGCCCCGCTCCCGCCAGGAGTTCGACGGCGGCGGCGTGATGGAGCGGCGGCCATGCCCTGGCGGGTACGGCGGCTCCGGGGTGGACCACGACGTATGGCCCTTCCCCCACCAGTTCCTTTACTTCCGGAACAGAATTGACCCGGAGTTTTCCGTCGTCTCCGCGGGGCAGGGTGAAGCCTGCTGCCCGGGCGATCCCCAGCGCCCGTTCCGCCTCGGGCTGGTCCTCCGGAATGTCCTCCCCCGGCCTGAGCCGAACGTCCAGCAGGGAGCCCGCATAGTCGGTTGAGGCGCCGCTGATCCGCTCCACCCCGGCCAGCCGCAGCAGCAGGGCCAGGGGCAACGGGGACTGATGGAAGGAGGTCAGGATGACGGCTTCCGTGATCCTGGAGTTCCGCACGTAGTCGATCAGCCGGTTGGCATGGGGTCCCGTCATCTGCGGCGCGGGGTTCATGATCCAGGGGCTGTCCCAGCTGTAGACCTCCCCCACGCCGGGCAGCATGGCCGCGGCCGTTTCGCCCTGCCGGCCGCAGAGCATCACCACGTGATTGGGCTGGCTCCCATCCCGCTGGCGGCCGTTGGCCACGGCACGCACGGCCGGCCCGGCCAGCAGGACATCGCCCAGGCTGTCCAGCCGGGCCACCAGCACGCGGCCCGTCACAGGTCCCCCAGCAACAGGTCAACAGCCCCCGCCAAATCCCGTGCCACCAGCTTTGCTTCTGTGATTTCCTCGGACCGCGTAACCGGGGTGGGCACCAGGACTCCCCTGGCCCCAGCGGCTTCGGCCGCCCCGACGTCGCTGCCGATGTCGCCGATCAGCGCCGCCTCAGATGGGTGGATGCCCAGGCGCTGGCAGGCACTGTGCACCATGCCCGGCGCCGGTTTCCTGCATCGGCAGCCATCTGCCGGCCCGTGGGGGCACACCTCCCACACGTCAAAGGGGCCCAGGAGCTCCTCCACCCTGGCGTTGACACTGGCCACGTCGGCCCCAGTAAGGAGGCCCCTGGCAATCCCCGACTGGTTGCTGAGCACTCCCACTGCCAGGCCCCGCGCACGGAGCGAATCCAGCACACGCTTGGCTTCCGGCATGGCCCGGACCAGGCCAGGGTCGCCGTTGTAGGGCACGTCTACCACCAGGGTTCCGTCCCGGTCGAACAGGACAGCCCTGAGCTGCGGTGTTTCGGAGCTTCCCATACGGACGTAGTTCCCCGGCAGGGCGGTCCCTAAACAGGGCGCCGGGCATTTCCCCGGAATAGACTCCTTGGAAGTGCCCCGATCACCGGCGCCGACATGAGTGGCCCACGACGGGAAGGCGGCAGGATGGCGGATCAGAAGGAGGAACAAGGACGTGCCAGTCCCCGACTCCTGGTGCTCCGCGCGCTTGGCCTCGGGGATCTCCTGGTCGCCGTTCCTGCCCTGCATGCCCTGCGAAGGGCCTTTCCGGGCCATCGCTTGCTCTACGCGTGCCCCGAATGGCTGGCCGACGCCGTTGAGCTGGTGGGCGCCTATGAACTGCTGCCCGTCCGCGGAGTGGATGAGCCGCTTCCCATCCCGCACGGGGCTGTGGACATCGCCGTCAACCTGCACGGCAAAGGCCCGCAAAGCACACGCCTGCTGCAAGCAGTCAGTCCCCGGGTCATCATGGCGCACAGCGGCGGCGGAGTCGGCGGGCCGGACTGGGTGGAAGACCTTAACGAGCGCTCGCGGTGGACACGCCTTTTGCAGTGGCACGGGATAGCCGCCGATCCCCGGGATGTTTCGCTGAGCGTCCCTTCGGTCGCCGCACACCTTCCTGGCGCAACCGTAATCCATGTGGGCGCCGCATTTGCCAGCAGGCTTTGGCCAGCAGAGCGGTTTGCCATGGTTGCACGGCGTCTGTCGGAAAACGGCCACCGGGTGGTTTTCACGGGAAGCGCCCAGGAGCGGCAGCGCGCAGTGGAAATTTGTGACCAGGCCGGACTGCCCGGCAGCGCCGTGCTGGCGGGCAGCCTTCAGCTGCGGGAGTTCGCGGCCTGCATCGCGGCGGCGAGGCTGGTCATCTCTGCGGACACCGGAGCAGCGCATCTGGCCTCTGCGTACGCCCGCCCGTCCATTGTCCTTTTCGGGCCGGTGGGTCCCGAGCGTTGGGGTCCGCCTCCGGGCCCTCACCTGGCGTTGACGCGGGACGATCTGCGCCGCGGTGACCCGTTCGCGGACAGCCCGGACCCCGCCTTGCTGGGTGTGACGGTGGACGATGTCTTGTCGGCCGCAGCCGAGCTGGCGCCTGCACCATAACCGCTCTCCAAGAGCCGGCTGCTGTCCACGAGCCGATGCTGCAGGTCCACCAGGACGCGCGCCAGGCGCCGCGAAACTTGCATTTGCGTCATACCGAGCCGTTTGCCGAGCTCCACCTGCGTCTCCTCGCAGAAGTACCGGCGGTACAGCAGCTCCCGGTCGGCAGCGTCCAGGTCCTGCATGGCCTCGCGCAGGCAGGAGAGCTCCTCCAGCCGTTCAAGGGGCATGTCGGCGCAGGCAAGCACCTCCGAAGCGGGCAGCGCCCCACCGTGGGAAGGGACGGCGTCGAGCGAGTCAGGGTGGAGGCTGCTGGAAGCGTTGATCGCCTCCCGCACCTCCCCGGATTCCACGTCCAAATGCTGCGCGAGTTCGGAGACCGTGGGATTCCGACCCAAAGCCTGCGCAAGTTCCGGCTCGGCGCGGAAGATCCGCGAGCGCAAATCCTGGATGTGCCGGGGCGGCCGGACCATCCAGCTGCGGTCCCGCAGGTACCTTTTCAGTTCGCCGGTGATGGTGGGAGCGGCGTACGCGGGAAAACTTTCCCCTTTGCTTCGATCGAAGCCCTTCGCAGCCTTCACGAGGCCAAGGTAGGCCACCTGGTTAAGGTCAGCCCGCTCGCGGCCGCGGGCTTCGAACCGTGCAGCGAGCGCTTCCGCCAGATCCAGGTAGTCCAGCACCAGCCCGTTTTCAAAGGCCTCCCGGAGCGTTCCCCCCTTGGGCGTGGGCGGTCCAGGCAGCCCCTCAGGCGGCTGTGGCCGGGACTGTCCTGGCGGCTGCTGCGGCGGCAGCCCGGTCGCGAGACAGGGAGGAATTTCCGCGGGCAGCCGGTCGGCTGGAGCGGTGTTTCGAGCTAGCGCTGGAGCGGTGTTTCGGGCAAGCGCAGAGAGGAGTTCGGGCATTGTCAGCGTCCTCCGGGTGATGGTCCGAAAGCCTGTGGCAAGACTTAGAAGTAGGAAATCATAAGCCTGCTTATAAAACAATGCCTGCGGGGCAGTTGGCCGACTGGTCCGCCAACTGCCCCGCAGGAACCCTCTAAATAGGTCCCGAAGAATTCAGGAGCTTAGATTCCGGAGCGCGGCGTGTCGCCATCGGTACGTTCGCGGCGCCGCCGAAGGTCCTCAGCCTGGACATGCTCGGCTCCGTCGACCCGCTGGGTCTCGCCTGCATTTTCAACGAGCGGCTCAGCCTGCCGGGTACCGCTGCCGGCAGCCTCGGTGCGATCAACCGGGTGCGTATCCCGCCCCATGGTTCCCTGTCCCCGGCCAAGATCCGCGTCCTGATCCACGCGGGCATCACGGTGGGCATCCCGACCCATGGCGTCCAGACCCCGGCCGGCGTGGTCATCCGCGCGGACATCGGGGTCAAGTGCGTTGGCCTTTTCGGTATGCTTCGCCACTTCCTCGCGGAGGGAGCGCGCATCACCGGATTTCTGCTCGGCTTCCTGCTTCAGCCGCGCAGCCTCAACCTGAGCCTGTTCGGCGTCAGCGCGGGCACGGCTCGCCCGGGCTTCCTTCTCACGCGCGTCGAGCTCCACTTCCTCGGCCTTCCGGCGTATTTCGGCGGCTTTTTCGCGGTTCGCTTCGTCCCGCTTTTGCTCCATTGCCCGGCGTCGACGGCCCGTCACCAGGAACACGACGAGCAGGACCACCACAACAAGGCCAATAACAACCCAAATCCAGGGTGCAATGTCCAAGCTACCCACCTCTTTCCATTCTGTTCGATCGGGCGCCGCGCCGCCGGACTGGCCGGCACCGGACCCGCTGATTCGGTCACTCGTTTGAAAATAACTTGCAGGGGTACTTATGTTCTATTAGTAACCATGCTTACTATTTTACGGCCAGCATGGCTGGTTCTTGATCAGCAACCGGCCTTCTTTGGAAAGAGAGAGCGAAGATGACAGAGAACCAACGGCCCGAAGACCCGGCATTTACGGCTTCTCCAGGCCTTTCCGGCTCCACAGAAGAATCCAGCTTCACCGCAGAACGCAGCCCCAGCACGTTCCCCGCGGCCGCCACCACCGGCGCAGTGTCGACCCCGTCCGCAACCCCGGTAGCGCCCTATGGGGACGGCGCTGCCGGATCCCGCACGGACGCTGCGAAGGGCGAGGCGGCAGATGTCGCCCGGACCGCCGCGGATTCAGCCCAGAACGTGGCGGAAACCGCCAAGACTGAAGCCGCGAATGTCGCATCCGAGGCTAAAGCTAACGCGAAGGACCTCCTTTACCAGGCACGCACTGACCTCACCGATCAGGCCGGCGCCCAGCAGCAGAAGGTTGCCAGCGGCCTGCGGTCAATGTCCGATGAGCTGCACGCAATGGCCCGGGCATCGGACCAGCCCGGCGTTGCCTCGGATCTGGTCCGCCAGGCCGCAGAGCGTTCCTCGGCCGTGGCAGCATGGCTGGACGGCCGCGATCCCGGCTCGCTCCTGAACGAAGTGAAGAGCTTCGCCAGGCAGCGTCCCGGCACCTTCCTGCTCCTTGCCGCCGGTGCCGGCGTCCTCGCGGGGCGGCTCACGCGCAGCCTCAGTGCCGGCGCACCGGAGTCCGCAAAGGGCTACACGGATGCCGGTTACACGGGCACTGGCGGCCAGCACGCGGCGGGCCCGGGCGGCTACACGCCGTCGGGCGGTGCCTACACACCTGCGGGTGGCGGCACAGTCCCGCCGCCTCCGGTTCAGCTGCCCGGCCCGGCCACCACCACCGCAGGGTTCGACGGCGGCGCTCCGGGCAGCAGCTACGGTGACCCTTCCCGCCCCGCCAGCCCCTTGGACAGCCCGCAGCTCGTGGAGGAGCCCTGGTCGGATAACCGCCTTGCGGACGATCCGTTGCGGCAGCGGGAGCTCGCCGACGATCCCATGGCCAATGACCCCCTGACCCGGGACCGCTCCGCGGACGGCCAGAATGGCAGGCTGTGATGAGCAGCCAGATTCCGGAGCCTCCTCCCTCGGCGGCGCATGTGAAGGCGGATAACACCTCGTTGGGTGACCTGCTCGGTGAGGTCACGCGCGATCTGTCCACCCTGATGCGTCAGGAAGTCGAACTCGCCAAGGCCGAACTGAAGCAGTCCGCCACCAAAGCCGGCAAGGGCAGCGGCATGCTCGCCGGCGCCGGCATCGCCGGGCACTTCGTCCTGCTCTTCCTCTCGATCGCCCTCTGGTACGCCCTGGGCGAACTGATGGGACTGGGCTGGTCCGCCGTCGTGGTCGCCGTGCTCTGGGGCATCATCGCCGCCGTGCTGGCCTCCATCGGCCGGAAGGAAGTCAAAGCGGTCAAGGGCCTGCCCCAGACCACCGAAACACTCTCAGAAATCCCCCCAACCCTGAAACCCGGTGAGGTAAAACGATGAGCGAGAACCCGGACGCAATCCGTTCAGACATTGAAGCAACCCGCGCCC